>CABXDP010000018.1 GCA_902511025.1 uncultured Gammaproteobacteria bacterium
CCAAAAGAGTTTAATGGAAAAGGCTTTTCTCATTTTGCTCACGCAATTATTGTAGGAAGGCTCTCTTCTGCATCTCAATTTTTAGGGATTGCTGTTATGGTCCCTAATTCACTTGGACCAGGAGAATTGCTCTTAAAATATGGTACAGATGAACAAAAACAGCATTACCTTCCTAGGCTTGCAGAGGGCAAAGAAATTCCATGCTTTGGACTTACCTCAACAGTTGCTGGATCAGACGCGGGCTCTCTAATAGATAACGGAATAGTTTGCTATGGCAAGTTTGAAGGAAAAGAGGTTTTAGGCCTAAGGTTGAATTGGGAAAAACGCTATATCACACTTGCTCCAATTGCAACAGTAATTGGGCTGGCTTTCAAAGCCTACGATCCAGATAATTTACTTCCAGAAGATCACCCTCTTCATAAAAGAAACGACTTAGGGATTACTTGCGCATTAATACCAAGGAGTACCAAAGGTTTGAGTATTGGTACAAGGCACAAACCAATTGGTGAGCCATTTCAAAATGGCCCAATCTTTGGAAAGGATGTGTTTATACCGATGGATTGGGTCATTGGTGGAGATAAAATGCTTGGACACGGCTGGAGGATGCTGATGGAGTGCCTCAGTGTAGGAAGAGGCATTTCACTTCCAGTTACAGGTGCGTCAGCAACCCAAGCAATGCTTCTAACTACAAGCACTTACTCACAAACACGTGAGCAGTTCGGAATACCCATTGCTAAAATGGAAGGAATTCAGGAAAAGCTTTCAAACCTTGCTAGCAATGCATTTAGAGCTACCGCCAATATAAATCTTTCAACGTGGGCACTGGATGCAGGTCACAGACCCTCAATCATTTCTGCAATTGTGAAATACAGGAATACACAGCTGCTCCAAAGCTCCTCAATCGATGCGATGGATGTTCATGGCGGCAGAGCAGTCATGGAGGGAAAGAGGAATTATGTATCCAAGGTCTACTCAGGTGCTCCAGTTGCAATTACCGTAGAGGGTGCGAATATATTAACAAGAAGCCTGATGATTTTTGGACAAGGGCTCATTAGATGCCATAAAACGATGCTAGAGGAGTTAAGAGCGCTTCATGATGAAAGCAAAGATTCAATCAATAAGTTTGATAAAGCTCTCGTTAATCATGTGGGCAGCTTTATTAACAATATTGCAAGAGCCATTTTGTTTTCTTGGACACGTGGACGCTTGGCTAAACCTTATGGAGATCAAACTACTAAAGCCTACTATCGAAATCTTTCTGTGCTCTCAGCTAAGTTTGCCTGTTTGACTGATATCGCCTCTCTGCTCCTAGGAGGCTCTCTTAAAAGAAAAGAAATGATATCAGGCAGGTTCGCAGATTCAATATCAGCAATGTATGAAATTAGTTCCTGCATTAAGTTATATGAAGAGAAGTTTCTTGATGACGAGAGAGCAAAGTATATTCTCAAGCTTTCAGTTCTCAGGCTTATAGAGGAGGCAGACACATCGATGCTTAAAAACATTGAAAGCATGCCTATCAATAGAGTTGTGAAATGGCTCTTGAGAATTTTATTCTTTCCATTTTCAGTTACATCCTCTCAAGTTAATGACAAGCTGATTATCAATACCTCAAAATCTGTGCTTGATACTGAGTGGCTAGAAAACAACCTTTCAACCTGCATTTGCGCTAACCTCAAAGACAAGCCTGAGCATCCATTCAATATACTTTTTCAAGGTTTTGAAGCTGGAAAAGAGTTAAAAGTATTGAGAGATAAAGCTAAAAAAGCTGGATACAGATATCAGCCAAGCATTACTTTAGAGTTTTGGCTTCAAGGCCTTGTCGACAATAAAACTTTATCCAAAGAGGATAAAGAGAACTGGCTAAGGTTGAATAATTTAGTTCTTGAGGCATTAAAGGTTGATGATTTCGAGAGTTTTGATAAATAAAGATTTGGGATGGATATGAAAGAATATTTTGATAAAGCGTTTACTAAGATTGCTGTACTAGGTTCGGGCACAATGGGAGGTCAGATAGCTGCCCACTTCTCCAACTTAGGTTTTGATACTACGATGTTTGATACTAGTGAGGAAGCATTATCAAAATCCATAGCCATGATGAAGAAATTAAAGCCAACACCTTTTGCAAGTCCCTCTGTATCAGGATTAATTAAGACATCAACTTACGATGATTTAACTGCTATTTCAGGCTGTGACTTCATCATAGAGTCGATCGTTGAGAATCTAGAAATCAAAAAGAAGCTTTTTAAGCAAATATCACCTCATGTCAACGACAATGCCATTCTCGTTACGAATACATCTGGTTTGTCGATTCAAAAAATAGCTGAGTCTGCTCCAGATAGTTTGAGGAGTCGAATCTTTGGGGTTCATTTCTTTAACCCTCCTAGATATTTGCCGCTCGTTGAGTTAATAAGAACGTCATATAGTGATGAGAGCTTGTTAATCAAGGCTGAGGGTTTCATTACTTCAGCTTTAGGCAAAGAGGTTGTTTATGCTAAAGATAGTCCTGCTTTCGTTGCAAACAGGATTGGTGTCTTTTCCTTTATGGCAGTTTTAAAGCATGCCGAAAACTTTAACCTTTCTGCTGACACAGTTGATGCTCTGACTGGAAAGAGAATAGGAAGACCTGCGAGCGCTACGTTTAGAACCTTAGATGTTGTTGGCCTTGATGTAATGGCAAACGTAGTAAAAAATATTTATGAAAATGCGCAAGATGATCCTTGGATTGAATTATTTAAAATTCCAGATTGGATTCAGGCTTTAATTGAGAAGGGATCTTTAGGAAGCAAAACTCGAAAGGGAATCTATGAAAAAGTGGGCAAAGACATATTTGTCTTTGATCCTAAAGATGGAGAATATAGGCTTTCTGATAAAACTATTAGTTCCAAAGTAAAGAAAATTATAAAAGATAGTAGAACCATAGAAAATGCTCTTCTCGAGCTCTCTAAATGTGAAGACCCGCAGGCTCAGTTTTTGTGGTCGGTTCATCGCGATGTATTTCATTACACTGCCTATCATCTGGAGCATGTTGCTGAAACTGCAAGATGCGTTGATTTGGCATTAAAGTCAGGGTTTGCTTGGCAAAAAGGAATCTTTGAACAAGTCCAGATGACTGGATGGTCTGAGGTAAGAGAGTTGCTAAATCAAGACATTAAGGATGGCAAGACTCTATCAAATCAAGCCCTGCCAGCATGGGTCATGGAGCAAGCTTTCGTCTATTCTGATGAGGGTGCATTTAATCCAAATAATAGTCAGTTTATTCCAAGGTCTTCTCATCCGGTTTATGAAAGGCAATTAAATAAGGCCCCTCTGAGCGGAGAGAGGAAAAGTCAATTAGAGGTCTTGAAAGATGGTGAATCCACTAAATTGATTGATGTGGGAAATGGAGTTGCTAGCGTCTCTTTCAAAACAAAAATGAACGTATTGAGTTCAAGTGTTTTAACTGAGCTACCTGAATGCCTAGATTATCTTGAAAGCAATGGTTTTCATGCCCTTGTAATCAGACAAGAGCAGGAGCATTTTTGTGCAGGTGCTAACCTTTATGAGGTTATTTCAGCAATTAAGCTTGGCCTACTTGAAAAGGATCCGGGCTTGTCATCGAAAGCAAAAAAGAAGGCTTTTGAGGTGATGCATCCTGAGCTGCCTAAACTTGGGAAACTCTACTCTATTAAGAAAACTATCCGCATGCTTCAAGATTTATTAATGCGGCTAAAGCATGGAAAAATACTGACCATTGCCGCTGTTGATGGACTAGCACTCGGAGGAGGCTGTGAACTTTTACTTCACTGCAATAGAGTGGTTGCTTCTATGAACTCTTTCATTGGACTTGTAGAAGTAGGAATTGGAGGCATTCCTGCTGGCTGTGGCAGTAAGGAGATGGCCTTAAGAGCTTATTTAAACAAAGAGTCTGATGATATTTTTCCTTTATTGTCTAAACATTTTGAACAAATTGCAATGGCAAAAGTCTCAGCTAGTGCTCTGGAAGCTAAAGAAATGGGTTACCTAAAGAATGAAGATGTCATTATTGCCAATCCACATGAGCTACTTTATGTTGCTAAACAGCAAGCTTTAGCAATGCTTGAGTCAGGATTCAGGCCCCCACTTGATGACACATTCAAAGTAGTGGGTAAGGCTGGATATGCAAATATTATGGCGCAGGTTGCTAACCTATTTGAGGGTAACTTTATGTCCGAACATGACAAATACTGCATATCATCATTGGCCAAAGTGATGACAGGCTCTCTAGTTGAGGAGAACACCGTTGTCAATTCAAAAATGTTGCTAGATCTTGAACAGAAATATTTTGTTGAGCTTTTGGGAACACAGAAAACTCAAGACAGAATTGAGTTTATGCTTCGAAATAGTAAACCCCTTCGCAATTAACTGGAGAGTATGATGAGAAAAGCTTATATTATTGATTCAAAAAGAACTCCAGTTGGAAAAGCCAGAGGTTTGCTCTCTAAGACTAGGGCAGATGACTTATTGGTCCATGCCATACAAAGTGTTCTCAAGGCGTCAGATCCAAGTGAAAAAATTAACAATAGTATTGACGATATTATTGTTGGATGTGCCATGCCAGAAGGACCTCAAGGCTTAAATATTGCACGAATTGCAACTTTGCTTGCTGGACTTCCAGATTCGACTCCAGCATATACGCTCAATAGATTCTGTTCTTCAGGTCTGCAGTCCGTCTCTAACGCTGCTGACCTCATTAAGTCTGGGTCGTCTGACCTGGTCATAGCTGCAGGCGTAGAAAGTATGAGTAGTGTTCCGATGACTGGCTTTAAGCCGTCAATGAATCCTAAAATTTTGTCAGATGAGAATATTTCTATAGCTTATGGGATGGGACTTACTGCAGAGAAAGTGGTGCAGAAATATGGGGTCTCCCGAGAGGCACAAGATCAGTTCGCCTACAACAGTCATCAAAAAGCAATAAAAGCAAACAACAGCGGTTTATTTGAAAATGAAATTGTACCCATTTCAACTATTGAGGATAGTTACTCAGTTGAATCAAATGAATATATAAAAAATACCAATCTTGTTTCTAAAGATGAAGGACCTAGAGAAGATACAAGTTTGGAAGTTTTAGCAAAACTGAGAACTGTTTTTGCTCAAGATGGTTCAGTGACAGCAGGAAACAGCTCTCAAATGTCTGATGCCGCGGCCGCTGTTCTTATCGCTAGTGAAGATGCAGTAGAGAAATATAATTTAACGCCTAAGGCTGAGTTTCTGGGCTTTTCGGTTGCCGGAGTTCCTGCAGAAATAATGGGTATTGGCCCAGTCAAGGCGGTGCCTAAAGTTCTTGACTCCTTAGACCTCTCTCTTGATGATATTGGATGGATTGAGCTTAATGAGGCATTTGCTGCTCAATCTCTGGCTGTTATTCAGGAGTTAAAACTTGATCCAGAAAAGGTCAACCCGCTTGGAGGTGCTATAGCCCTTGGGCATCCTCTGGGTGCTACTGGAGCCATTAGAATTGCAACACTTGTTTCTGCAATGCAAAGAGAAAAGATCGATTATGGAATGGTAACCATGTGTATTGGAACTGGGATGGGGGCTGCAGGGATCATTAAAAGATGCTAAATCATTTATGACTAATCAAAACTACATCGATCAGCTCAGACTGCCAATTATTCAGTCACCTATGTTTATTGTCTCGAATGCTAGGCTTGTGATAGCCTCTTCTAAGGCAGGAATTGTTGGGTCCTTTCCGACTGCTAACTGTCGAACTTTAGAGGCTTTAGATCAAGAATTCAAAGAAATAACACAAGCATTAGGCTCAGGTAAAGATGCCCTGCCATGGGCGGTAAACATCATTGTAAGTAAAATGTATGCCAGGAGTAATGATGATATAGAGTTAATTCTTAAACATAAGCCGCCCATAGTTATTACCTCTCTTGGGAACCCTAAAGAGGTTGTAAGTAAAGTTCATGAATATGGCGGCCTAGTCTATTCAGATGTCATTAATTTGTATCATTCAAAAAAAGCAATTAGTGCCGGAGTGGACGGACTTATTCTTGTTTGTAATGGGGCAGGCGGTCATACTGGAGACCTTTCCCCATTTGCCTTTATATCTGAAGTGAGAAGCATATTTGATGGAACAATTATAGTTGGCGGAAGTATCAGTTCTGGTGATGCAGTTCTGGCGATAAAAGCATTAGGCGCAGATATGGCCTATATGGGCACGCGCTTTATTGCAACCGAAGAGAGCGATGCGACTGAAGACTACAAACAGATGATCTTAAATGCATCTGCTAATGATATTATTAAGTCGAACAAGATTACTGGAGTCAATGGGAACTGGCTTGAGCAATCCTTGAATAATGCTGGTATTAATCCAAATGCTGGAGGCATTCAATCAACAATCTCTAATTTCAAGAAAATGATAATGCCACTCATCAAGCAAAAACTTAAGGTAGATTTTGATGTCAGTAAGGCTTCAGCGAAGAGATGGAAAGATATTTTTTCTGCTGGTCAAGGCGTTGGCTCTATTTCCAATGTGCCGAGTGTTGAGGATTTGGTGTTAGAATTAGAGCAGCAATATAAAGAATCTAAAAATCGAATTTCATAAGGACCAAACTATGCTATCGAAGCCGGCCAGAAGAGATTTAAAACATAATAGAACGATTGAAGGCAAAGGCTACAAAAGAGAAGATGGATTGTGGGATATAGAAGTTTTTCTTATTGATAGTAAAACTTATTCCTTTAATAACATGCATCGAGGGTACATCAGTGCTGGCGAGCCTCTTCATGATATGGCGCTCAGACTAACCCTAGATGATAAAAAACAAATTATCGATATCGAGGCAGAGATCATTGCTTCTCCATACAATGTATGCCCGCAAGCCGTTAAAAATTGCCAAAAACTTAAGGGTGAATTCGTCGTTACTGGATTCAATAGAAAGGTTATAAAGGCTTTAGGTGGTGAAAAGGGTTGCAGGCACATTACTGACCTTCTGGCCTATGCTGGAACTATTGCATATCAAACGCTATGGAAAGAGAAAACAGGTGGCGAATCAAAGAGTATAACTCTAGAGGAGGCAAAATCAATAGAAAAGAAATTTGCAAATTCATGTTTTGCTTTCAAAAAGGACGGAGAGGTTTATAATGAATATAAGGAAATCTTAATAAGCAAAGTTAAGGATAACTAACGATAACTGAGGAAATCTAATGGCATTAAACATACCCAATAAACTTGAAGAGACAGATTTTTTTAAAGAACATGGCAACCTGGTAGAGTTTTTTGATAACTGCTGTAATGAGCATCAAGAAAAAATAGCGTTTGAAAGTTTTGGGGTTGAGATGTCCTATAACGACTTATCGGCTCAGGTTGACTCATTCGCCTCTTGGCTTAGTAGTAACTTTGAAGTTGGTGATAGAGTTGCTGTCATGATGCCTAACATGCTGGTATACCCTGTCATAGTTTATGGAGCGTTGAAGGCAGGTATCGTCGTAGTGAACATTAACCCCCTCTATACTCAAAGAGAACTTGAGCATGTCCTTAGAGATAGTGAAGCAAAATTATTATTGGTTTGGGAGGGCGTTGCTAATGTCGCCGCTAAGTCTGACCTAGCGAGTGTGGAAAAAGTTTTAGTAACAACTGTTGGAGACCTTCTCGGCTTTAAGGGAAAGATTATTAATTTGGTTACTAGAAAAGTCAAAAAGTTAGTGCCCAAGTACCAAATTGATGGTGCCAAAATGTTCCTTGAGGTTTTGAAGGAGAATGAAGGTTCAAAGGCTACATCCATAGATATTCCTATAGAGAGCACAGCCTTCCTTCAGTATACTGGGGGAACTACTGGCGTTTCAAAAGGCGCGATCCTAACACACCGAAATATTCTTGCTAACATCATCCAGGCCTTCTTTACAATCGATCCTAAAATGTATGATGACTCAAGAAAAGAACAGAGAATAGCCATCTGTCCATTACCTTTGTATCATATCTTTGCTCTAACTGTTCATAACTTCATGCTGTTCCATATTGGTGGAAGAAGTGTACTCATCACTAATCCTAGGGACTTAAAGACTTTCGTTTCAATTATGAAGAAACATAAGTTTCACATGATCTCAGGTGTGAACACGCTTTATGAAGCTCTATTGAATTATGATGGTTTTAAAGAGTTAGATTTTAGCAATTTGCTAATGTCCTTAAGTGGCGGCATGGCAGCCCTTGATACAACTGCAAAAAGATGGGCAGAGCTAACTAAATCAGTGATCTGGCAGGCATATGGGCTCACTGAAACATCACCACTGGTTAGTGTTAATGACTACAAGCAAACTGAATTTACAGGCTCCGTAGGTATGCCTGCGGCTTATACTGAAATTGAAATTAGGGATGAAGACGGCAAAGCACTCTCAGAAACGAATGCTGTTGGAGAGCTTTGTGTCAGAGGACCACAGGTCATGAGTGGTTATTGGAAGTCTGAAGTCTCTGGTCTTGATGAGAATAACTGGTTTATGACTGGTGATATTGCCCGAATTGATGAAATGGGTAATATTTTTATTGTTGATCGAAAGAAGGACATGATTATTGTCTCAGGTTTTAACGTTTTTCCAAATGAAGTTGAAGCGGTTGTAAATGAACACCCTTCTGTTCTTGAATGTGGGTGTGTCGGAATAGAGGGTGAAGGTTCTCAAGAACTCGTAAAAGTTTTTGTTGTCCTCCATGATGAGCAAACTGTAACTGAGGATGAAATTATAAGTTTTTGTAGGGAAAAGTTAACCGCTTATAAAGTGCCAAAGCATATAGAATTTATCAAAGAGATTCCAAAAACTAATGTTGGAAAAGTTCTAAGAAGAGAGCTGAAAGAAAACTAATAGATTTGGTTTCTTGACTTATAGTTTGAGTATCTATAACGAATATGGATTCTGAGTATCCCCTTTTAATTAAGCAAATTCTCACAAAATCTAGCGTTATGTCCTTTTCGCAAGAAATTGTAAGTAATCCAAATGTAAGGCTAAATTATCAGGAGTTCACTGGACGTCTTGGAAGGCTTGCCAATTCTCTATCTGCTATGGGCATTTCTGAAAAAATGCGCGTCGGCGTTATGGATTGGGATACTCACCGCTATCTTGAGTATTTTTTTGCTGTACCCATGATGGGGGCAGTTTTGCATACAATCAATGTACGTTTATCACCTAAGCAAGTTCTTTATACGATTAATCATGCCCAGCCTGATCTAATAATTGTTCATCAGGACTTTATGCCCCTAATTGAAGAACTTAAGTTAGAATTTGAGCGCGAAATAATAATCATCCCGATTGGTCATGGTGAAAAGTATGAAGATTGGATAAGCAGCTCATCAACTAGTTTTAATTTTCCAGAATTTGATGAAAACAGAACTGCGACATTGTTTTATACAACTGGCACAACAGGTGATCCAAAAGGAGTCACTTATTCACATCGTCAGTTAGTTCTTCACACATTAGGCTTATTAGCTGGGTTTGGTTCATTTTCAGGAGACTCTGGATTACATCGTGATGATGTCTATATGCCACTCACACCCCTATTCCATGTTCATGGATGGGGCTTTCCATATGCTGCTACAATGTTGGGACTTCGTCAGGTTTATCCTAATCGTTACGACCCTGAGACAATATTGCAACTAATCGATTCTGAAGCAGTGACATTTTCACATTGTGTTCCTACTGTTTTATCAATGTTATTAGATCATCCGAATAGCAAAAAAGTAAATTTGAGTCGATGGAAAGTAATAATTGGAGGATCTGCCCTATCAAAGAGTTTGCAGAGTCGTGCTTCTAAATTTGGCATAAGATTGCATGCTGCTTATGGCATGTCAGAAACCTGCCCATTTTTAACAGTTGCAGATTTATCTAGTACTGATCCAGATGCTCAATCCCAAACTGGGTTTCCAGGCCCACTGGTGGACCTGCGTGTTGTATCTCCAAATATGCAAGATGTTCCTCATGATGGATTAACAACAGGTGAAATTGTTGTAAAGGCCCCCTGGTTGACTAATGGATATATGGACAACCCTAAGGCATCTAAAGATCTTTGGAGAAATAGTTATCTACATACTGGGGATGTTGGATATATTCGTGAAAATGGATCATTGCAAGTTACTGATCGTCTCAAAGATGTTATCAAAACTGGTGGTGAATGGATTTCATCGCTTACACTTGAAAATATTGCATCGTCATGTTCAAACATTGAAGAAGTTGCAGCTATTGGTATCCCTAATGAAAAGTGGGGTGAAAGAGCAGTTTTAGTTGTAAAACTTTCGAATAATGCAAATCCAGATCTTGTTAGAAAAGATTTAATGAGAAAATTTCGAGAACATTTTGAATTAGGAGAAATATCTAAATGGGCAATTCCCGATAACATTTTTTTTGTCGAGCAACTCCCCAAAACAAGTGTTGGTAAGCTTGATAAAAAGGTGATGCGCAAATATGTTTTAACTCTTAATGAAACAAATAATGACAGATAGACAGATTAGAATCAAAGCCCTAATTAAATCCATTATTAGTTATCTTGATAAGCATCGAGCAGATATGTCAGGAGTTGAAATGACATTGAGAAAATTAGAAAAAATTGACTTATCTGATCAACAACTTGTTGATATTAAACCAAAAGGAACTAGACATGAGCGGGTTTTGAATAAAGCAATTTCTGAAATAAATGCTCAACAGCTTAATGAGATTGCAAGTTGCCTTTATGCAGCAAAGGACGACCTTGTTTGGTTAGAAGATAATTCACAATATTATCAACCTGGGGCAAATCTGGGGCCAGGTTACAAAAATTGCAACCTCCATACTCTGTTAATTGGCCCTAACTCTTGTGGATATCAAAGTGATGACTTTCTCCTGGGCGTCTTTATGCTTGGACCACGAACACTCTATCGTGATCATAAGCATGATGCATCAGAGTTATATCTTAACCTTACAGATAAATCAGGTTGGCGATTTGAATTGGGAGAATGGAAAGACTATCCAGCTGGTTCATTTATTTGGAACGCACCTAGAGAGCGACATGCTGCTCGAGTTTATGAACAACCTTTTATATCCGTATTTGCTTGGCTTGAAAATGTTAATTCGCCATGTCAAGTTCTCCATTTTGATGATTGGGACGAAATTGAGCAAAGCCTCTTTAAATAATGGAATGTTTAATTACTTATAATTATTGACTAGGTCGAATGTATGCGCCCATTTCAGAAAGCTCGTCTTCAAATTTTTTGATTCGGGCTAGCATTTTTTTGCCACTTTTTGTCATAATCTGTGAAACGAGAATTTCTGAGAATGCTGCATATGGCAGAATGCTGGATGGCCTCAATAGCGTATTCTTAGAGAGACCGAATGATGTAAATTTCTAATTAGTCCCAAGGGTTATAATATGACAATATTACTAATTTAGGTTTGCATTGTGGCTAAGCTTTACTTTTATTATTCTGCAATGAATGCAGGTAAATCAACCTCCCTTCTTCAATCAGCATACAACTACAAAGAGAGAGGCATGACGCCTTTTATTCTATCAGCTGCAATAGATAATCGCTATAGCGTTGGAAAAGTGACTTCCAGAATTGGGCTTGAAGCGGAGGCACATCTTTTTCATAAAGATGATGACTTATTTAAAATCTTAACTGATCAAAACCATAAAAATTCAATAGACTGCGTATTGATTGATGAAAGTCAATTTCTTAGTAGAGAGCAGGTTCAACAACTCGCTCAAGCTGTCGATCAATTAAATTTTCCAGTGCTTTGCTATGGAATTAGAACTGATTTTAGGGGTGAACTTTTCCCTGGAAGTCAGCATCTACTGGCATGGGCAGATAATCTAATTGAGCTAAAAACTATTTGCCACTGCGGTAGTAAGGCAACTATGGTCGTTCGGATTGATGAGCATGGAAATGTTATTGAGGACGGTGACCAGGTGGTTATTGGAGGTAACGACCGTTATCAATCTATGTGTAGAAAGCATTTCGCTGAACATATTTGGAAGGCATGAGTTTTCAATTTACATGATGAGCTATGAGTGAAGCAATAATCCTATTTATTCTTCTAGGAGCTTTTTCAGGATTTGTAGCAGGCTTGTTGGGCGTTGGTGGAGGATTAATAATCGTTCCAGTATTGCTATACCTGTTGGCACCATCCATTGATCAATCCATTTTAATGCATACTGCGATTGGAACTGCATTGGCAGCAATAGTTTTTACCTCCATCTCCAGTCTGTATGCGCATCATCGTCATGGGGCGATACTTTGGAGAAATTTTGTTAAGCTAACACCAACCATTTTATTAGGTTCATACAGCGGCGCTATTCTTGCTAAATATTTAAGCTTTGATTTTTTGCGTGTATTCTTTGCTTTATTTGAAATAACTGTTGCATTGATTATGTGGTTTGGCGTCAGTGCTTCAAGTCATGCTGATAATTTGTCAAGGTGGATTTGGTCTGCAGCAGGTTATGTGATTGGGTTAGTGTCAGCTATGGTTGGGATTGGTGGCGGAACAATGACCACTCCATTTTTAGTTTACAACAATGTAAAAATTAAGAATGCCATTGCCACATCCGCAGCAGTTGGTATGCCGATTGCGATTGCAGGAAGTATTGGATTTATGGTTGCAGGATCCTCTCAAACTCTTCCAACAGGAGGGATAGGCTTTGTGAACTTTGAGGCCCTTTTTGCGATAGTTGCCGCCAGTATTTTTTTTGCTCCACTTGGCGCAAAAGTTACCCACATAATGGATAGTCAAAAACTTAAAAAAGGCTTTTCAGTTTTCTTAGGTTTCTTAGCCGCTATGGTTCTTGTATTTTAAAAACTAAAATTACTGCTTAAGAATCATCACCAGAAAAGTTGAGCGCAACTGAGTTTATGCAGTAGCGCTTTCCAGTTGGCTGAGGTCCATCAGGAAAGACATGACCTAGATGGGCATCACAGGATGAGCATCTCACTTCGATTCTCACATAGCCCAAGGAGTCATCTTCAAGCTGCCTAATGCAGCCACTATTAGCAAGGTCATAAAAACTAGGCCAGCCGCTTCCAGAGTCATACTTTGTAGACGATTCAAATAACACAGCGTCACAACAGATACAATGATAGTTTCCTGTTTCGTTGTGGTTATAATATTCACCAGTGAAAGGCGGTTCAGTACCGCACTCTTGAGTAATACGATAGGCTTCTGGGGATAAATTCTTCTTGTTATTCATTCGTGTATTATAAGAGAAATTTATCCTTAACTTTAATTTCTAGAGTAAGAAATATGCAAGAATTTTTGGTCGGTGGTGCAATTCGAGATAAGATTTTAGGTATTGCTTCAGAGTCTACAGAAAAAGACTATGTCGTTGTAGGCTCATCACCCGAAGAAATGCAGTCTTTAGGTTTTCGCCAGGTTGGGAAAGAGTTCCCAGTTTTTCTTCATCCAAAATCCAATGAAGAATACGCCCTTGCTCGATTAGAACGAAAGATTGGTAAGGGGTATAAGGGGTTTGAATTCGATACATCAAAATCGGTTACATTGGAACAAGATCTCTCTAGAAGAGATTTAACAATCAATGCAATTGCACAAAATAAGGATGGCTCTGGAGAATTTATTGACCCTTTTGGTGGCTTAGAAGACATTAAGGAGAGGACGATAAGGCATGTGTCCGAGGCATTCTCTGAGGATCCAGTAAGAATACTCAGGACGGCAAGGTTTGCATCCCGTTTTCATCATCTAGGCTTTACAATCAATTCTGGAACACTCGATTTAATGAAAATGATGGTCAGTTCGGGTGAGGTTGATGCGTTGACTCCTGAAAGAGTCTTTAAAGAAATTAATTTATCAATGAATACAGAGGCACCATCTATCTTTTTTGAAGTTTTAATTGAATCAGGCGCCTATCAAAGATTGTTTCCAATGCTTGAAATGACTCAAGGTGGAAATTTTAAGCATTTAGACCATGAAAATTTAGCTAGCGAGGTCACTTTTGCCCTCTGGCTTTATGATCAAAAGCCGGGCAATATTGAACTACTTTGTGAACATCTTAAATGCCCTAAAGATATGCAACAAATTGCTGAATTAGTTAGTAGTTGGCATGACTTTGCTTCTGATTTTTTATCTCATCAGGCAGAAGAAATTCTAAACTTCTATCTAAAAACCGACGGCTTAAGGAGACAAAAGAGGTTTGAACTCATTTTGGAATCTTTTAAAAATTTGAATATAGATACCTCAAAAATAAATCAATTAAAAACTCAGCTTAACTTAATCAAGATATCTGATTTAAAGAATATCAATATTGCTCAAGAGTTAGCCGAAGAGAGATTATTAGTCGTTACCCGATTTATCGACTCTGCATAGTAAATCATAGTCACAGAAGTCGCAAGCATGTGATGAAGGCAAAACTTTAGCATGCCCATTCTGTAATTTTTGACTTGCCTGGACCAGTTCATCTTTCCAATCAGAGACTTGCTTTTTCCATTCAGGCATTCTGTTAATTGACTGGCTACTCATTGGCAAATCGTTTTTATTTTTTGTAATAGCTTTAAATTGACAGTCCTGTGAGTTAATAGTAGCGAACGCCACCCCATCAACCTCATTTGAGATTGCATAAATTGGAAGTTGGGCTTGTTCTAAAGGCTGATTAATGAGTTTGCTTATTCCTATATTTTTTCCTGTCTTGTAATCAATAATAAGTTTTGAGCCATCTTTCAAGCGATCCATTCGATCAATACGGGTAGAGAATTTTAAGCCAGCAATGTCAACCTGAGCTTCAGATTCAGTCCCAACTACTTCAAAAAATTCTCGATTTTTTTCAAGGTCTATGTATTGTTTTATCAATTTTTTTACTCTCACCTTTTCATTAATTCTAAAATTAGACTGAGGTATTTCTTGGAGAGCATTTTCAGAGTGAGTTTCTATTAATTCATCGAGTCTAGTCTCTGACAACTCCTTTAAATCTGAGCTTGATGAGACTTCGTTAAAAAGTCTTTCTAATATGTTGTGAATGATATTCCCCTGTTCAAGCTTGCTAATGCCTATCCCTGAATCATTAATTTCATGAAAGTTTAGTCTATTGGTAAAGCCTTTGAATTCACAACCCATTTGGTCTTGAAGTGTTTTAACGCCTTTTTTAATCTCTAAATTTTTAATTTTGGGTGCAGTAAAATCTTCAATCAGCTCCATCTCTCTAGGAGTCACTTGAGGATCTTCAATGAGTTGTGGGTCTGCAAATAAAAGATAAGGGGTGGCGATCTGCTCTCGACTATCTGAGTAAGTTGAGTAGCTAAAAGTCAAATTTTTGCTTAAATTTTTCAAATTGCTGAGTGTTATTTCACTTTCTTTGGTGATAAGTTCAAAGCTTGTTCCAGGTAAATAATATTCCACAGACGTTTTAGGCGGAATAAATAAAGGCATCTTAATTTTTCCAGGAAGGAAACTACTGGTCATACTGCAGACCCAGGCAAAATCAAAAAACAACCCTTCGGCTTCTAGGGAGCCGAGTATATGAATATTTGCAGAGCCGCTTTGTGGCTGAAAAATAACTGCATTCATATGCTCAATCAATATCTTAAGAGCATCATCTAAAGAAGTTAACTGGTGAAAATCTGATAATTTATTCAGAACTAAACTTTCAACCTGATACTTTTCATATATTTGATATTCACTACTCGATAGATTTCTATCTGAAGTAAAGCCCCAGATAAGCAAGAATGAGTTCATTGAATCTAAGGATAGTTCCAGTGTTATTTTTTTTGTTAAATTGGCGTCATTGAGCTTAATAAAAATCTCCTTAAGGCTAGGACAACCATCACATAGACTAAGAATTTTATTAGTTTTAATTCTAGTGGCAGATAACTGGCGTATTTTGTTGGTTAACAAGGCGCGATTATTGAGTTCGATCATGGCGCCTTTAATGTAAGGAGATGTTACAACTTTGGTTAGTGTCTCAGTGTCGACAGAGCCGTTTTGAAATTGGCTTGATAACCTTAAAATTGAGATAAGATGCTTAATTAATGGGTAGTCGCTCAGAGAAATACCTAAAGAAATATTGTATGGCTTTTTATGAATCTCAACCAGATTAGAGGAAAACTCTAGGTCAAATATAGACTTCACCTTATGCTGTAATTTGTTGAGGTTAGGTACCACAATGCCAATTTGCTTTTCTGGATACTGATTGCTAGTTCTTTTTGCCCATTTTGCAATAGCTATTAGTTCAGACTCCTGTTCAACAAATGCGAAATTTCTAGAGGTGCTTTCTAGATGCTCAGCAAACAGTGGTTTGCAATTCAAGGCTTCAAAAATTTTGTTTTGTTCGGGTGTGGACTCATTAAATCCATACCTAAAGTAATTACCGTTATGAAGGCTAATTTGCTTCAAATGATCTATAGTTAAATTCAAAATATCTGTTTGATCAATACAATCATTTTGAGCTTTAAACTTTTCATATTGCCTGATTAATTGAACAAACAGTTTAGAAGGAATTGAAGGTAATGTTGAAATCTGATTAATCTCAATTCCATAGCTTTTGAATAGCCTATAACACTTAATAAGTTCCTCAATAAAAGTTTCAGGATTTTTTACGGATGCTTCTTCACTGAACTGCAGTAATAAAAATCGAAATTCTAGCTGAGTTAAAAGGCGTCTTTCTTGATTTATTTGACTGCTCTTCCATAACTTTTCAAGGAAAGATTGATATGAATAAACATTTGATAGTCTAGAGGCTCGATCTGACTGAGCTAGAGATTTCTTAAGGGCAAGAGCTTGGCGATTGTTTGCAACAATTACAGTATCATTTGACTTAATAGAACTAAGGTCTAAATTAACTCTCATGACTCATTTCAAAGACTTGGTCTAGATAATGACTAAGATCTAAAACTCCCTCTTTTTTTAGGGAAGAAAAAAGTTGAACACTAACTGAAGGTAAATCTTTCACTGCCTTTACAGCATTAAGTCTAGCTGTGCTAGCAGCACCCTTTTTTAATTTATCAGATTTAGTTAGCAAAATGTGAATTGCTACTTTACTATTCACACACCAGTCAAGCATCATTTGATCAAAAGGCTTGAACGGATGACGGCAATCCATAACCAGAATTGCAGCTTTTATACATTGCCGATTATCAAAGTATTCACTCATATTACGATGCCAATCCTGTTTAACTGAATCAGGTACTTTTGCATACCCATAGCCTGGAAGGTCGACAAGTCTTCTGTCATTGCCAAGATCAAAAAATACGAGATGCTGAGTCCTTCCTGGAGTTCGGCTAACTTTCGCTAATTTTTTTTGTTCTGTGAGCGTATTAATAGCACTTGATTTTCCGGCGTTTGATCGACCAGCAAATATCACCTCATAGCCGCTATCGTGTGGACATCCTTTTAGAGATGGGCAAGACAAAAGAAATTTAGCTTGACGGTAAAAATTGTGCATAATTCAAGAGTTGAGGGCCTTTCATTCCATTATATAATCATAATTAAATCAGTTCTCATAACATTCTATTTCTGCATTTGCTTTTTAATTGAATATGGACAATGAAATATATCTAACAAGAGAGTATCAATACTATTCAGATGAGGATGAATTAGATAAGCCTCTGGCGCTTTACTTTGCTAAAGTCCACTCAGATTGGATTGATTACAATGGGCATATGAGTGAGTCTTTCTATCTGTATGCATTTGGTGATGCATCAGACGCACTGTTTCAGTATATAGGTATTGATAATGATTACAGACTTGGGGGTAAATCTTTTTATACCGTAGAGACTCATATTAATTACTATTTAGAGGCATCAGAAAATGAACCACTTGAGTTTACTACTCAAATATTAGGTCTTGACTCAAAGAGATTACACATTTTTCATCAAATGTTTCACGGCGAGAGTGGGCAATTATTAGCGACAACTGAACAAATGCTTATTCATGTTGATATGAATAAAGCAAGAGCAAGTGAGATAGATCAATCTGTCTTTAGAATATTACAAAAGATTTGGAATAAACATGAGAAACTGCCTTCTCCGAAACAAAAAGGCCGTGTCATGCAGATCAAACAAGGTTAATTCAATTTAGAGGAAGATAAAATGAATTTTGGACTCACAAGTGAACAAGAAATGATTATTGAATCTGTCAAAAGTTTTGTAGAAAAGGAGCTTTACCCTTTTGAAGATGAGGTTGAAAAGAATAATAAAATAGAAGATTCCGTTGTAGAGCAAATAAAACAAAAATCTATAGAAAGTGGACTTTATGCATGCAATATGCCTGAAAAGTATGGTGGAGGTGGATTAGACTCACTTACTTTATGTCTCCTAGAAAAAGAATTGGGAAAAGCAAACTTTGGACTACAGTATATTGTAGCTAGGCCAAGCAATATTTTATTGGCTTGTAAAGGATCACAGGTTGATGAGTATCTGCTCCCAAC
>CABXDP010000019.1 GCA_902511025.1 uncultured Gammaproteobacteria bacterium
CATCTTCAAAAATAATTAACAAAATAATTACTAAGCATTGTAATAATAAAATGTTTTTTTACGATGAATGCGTCTCCTTATTAGATTCATTTTATCAGTCTGATTTTATGATTAGTGATTGGTCAGGTGCCGCACTAGAATACTCATTTGGACTAAACAAACCAGTGATATTCCTTGATCTGCCAAAAAAGATTAATAATCCAAAGTATAAAGAGATAGAGGTTATTCCTCTAGAGATTTCTGTCAGAGAGGATATCGGTATTATTGCTAGTTTAGATGACCTCACTCCTTCATTAATTAACTCATTATGTGATATTAAAGTGGATTCAAGTAAATATATATTTAATATTGGAAAATCTGATTTCTATGGTGTGAAATATATATTAGATATGTTGGATTGACATGCTAAGAATTGAAAAGCAGATAATCTTGGAATACTTAAAGGTGGTCGTGGAAAACCTGCTAAAAAATAAATCGGAATTGAAATAATCAAAAAGAGAAACAACCAAACTTACTCTATCACCTTTGAGTAAGTTTAGATGACTATTAAAATATATGTTATTCTCTAAACTTCTATAATTCAATTTTATTTTTATTTAATAAATCAATGACAAAATTACCTCATCAATTCTTAGCAAAATGGATTAATTTTTGGGTTTTAATTTTTTCTGCTTCAGTTCTCTCTTTAAATCATCATGGTGGAGAGGCAGCTATTATATTAATACTAACAATGGTATACATATTTATTACCAAAAATGAAAAAAACTTAAATAATAAATTAAATAAAAATGAAATAATTTTTATTACTTTGGTTATCCTTTATTGGTTATTGAATCTTTTAAACATATTTTTTCAACCCGAAGGCTTAGAGTTTGAAAATTCAAGAATTGCATTAAGTGCAATAGATAATCCTATGCGATGGGTTTTAATGCTCCCAATATTTTTCTTATTAAGAAGCTATATATTAGATTGGCGACTTATATCAATTGGTTTAAGCATAGGAGTTTTTATTAGTGTCAGCATTGGAGTATATGAAGTATTTTTTTTAGGATATTCAAGAGCGACTGGGGGGTTGAATCAAGCAATTACTTTTGGGCAGCTCATGGTTGTGACTGACATGTTACTATGGGTATTCATGATTTTTGCGTGGAATAATAATAAGAAATTGCTTGCTAGTGTATTGCTTTTTGCAAGCTTATTTGCATTCTATGGCTCTTTATTATCCGTGACTAGGGGTGCTTGGCTTGCGTATATATTTATGATACTCAGTCTAATTATATATACCATTAAAAGAAGCATATTTAACAAACAATATTTATTTTCCAAGCCTAATTTGTTGCGTATTTTTCTTGCATTCTTAGTATTTTTTTTAGTATCGCAAACTAACCAATACAGATCTATTGAAGAAAGAACAGTTAGTACAATAGAATACGTTAAGTCAAAGGGTCAATCAGATGTTTGGGGGTCAGAAGGTCTAAGAATAGATATCTATCGTACGGCGATAGAAATAGCTCGTAATTACCCACTTGGTGTAGGTACAGATAATTTTATTAATGGAGCTAAAGCTGTAATTATTAAAGATGCAAAACTTAATAATAATATAGAAGTAAGAAATGAAGACAATAAATTAATTAAAGATCTTTCAATAGATGATATAAATAAACACAAGATCTTACAGAGCTATATGGGAGCAATAAGATTCACTGCTCAGATGGATCATGCACATAACGAATGGTTAAACGTTTTGGCTGAAAATGGTATAGCAGGAATTATATTGTTAACTCTATTATTTGTCTTCCCTATTAAGATATTTTGGCAAAATTTGAATCATAAAAATGAACTGGTGGGCATGTATTGTTATTGCGGAATACTTCATACTGTGAGTTTTGCTATATTCGGCCAAACTGAAGCTATTTTTTCTAGTCATGCTATTCTTATTTTTTTTATTTTCTTTTTATTTTTGTTTATTGGGCAAATATATAGATTAAAAAGATAAATAGTGATTTAAGGGAGCAAATTAAATCTTTTAATTAGAATAACCGCAAGGCCCTATAATTCAACATTGATATAATAGTATTAAATTAATTAAATAAATTTTGATGAGTCAATTACTTTCGGTTGTAATCATAACGAAGAATGAAGAAAAATTTATAGAGGATGCAATTATTTCTGCAGATTTTGCTGATGAGATTTTATTGCTTGATTGTGGATCGACTGATGAAACCTGTAAAATTGCAAAAAAAAGAGGCGCTAGAGTTGAAACTCAAAGCTGGCTAGGTTTTGGACCTCAAAAAAATAGTGCTGTAGATCTAGCAACGAATGATTGGGTCTTTGTTCTAGATGCTGATGAGAGAATTCCTTCTAAACTGTCTTCAGAAATTTTAGAAAATTTAATAAGCCCTTCTTATGATGGTTATTACGTTGGAAGGTTGAATAATTTTTTCGGTAAGGATATTAAAACTTGTGGACTTTATCCAGATTACAGTATTCGATTATTTAATAGAAAAAAAGGAAGGTTTAATGATGTCCCCATTCATGAACGGGTTCAAATAAATGGTAAAGTTAAGAAACTAAAAAATCACATGGTTCATCTAGCATATAACAATGTTGTTGAATTTATTGAGAAGCAAAAACACTATTCAGAACTTAGCAATAAGAAAAAAAATATGGTTAAAGCTTTTGCCTACCCGTGTTGGACATTTTTTAAACTCTACTTTGTAAAATTAGGATTTCTAGATGGATGGCATGGATATATTATCTCCAAAATCTATGCAAAATATACTTTTTGGAAGTATAGTAAATAATTTTTTTTTCATATAAAAGTCTGCAAACTAATAGGGCATGAATTAAACCTGAATCCTTTTAATCTCGCAAACATGGAATCATAAAGACTATTATATTTAGCTTTTAAATCATGGTCGTAATTATGTCCTAACTTTTTTCTTGACTCTCTGAAGACAAACTTATGATTGTTAGCAATCCTTAAAACTCCTTTTAATTCATGCCATACTTCAAGATTTCGAAATAATGATTCATAGGAAACCGAATAAAATTTTTTATGCTTGCTAGAATAAGTATTTAAGGATTGATACTTAAGATATCACTGTTTCAAAAAATGAATAAATGAGTCATTTTTTTTAGCTCATTTATAAACCACATATGCTGAAAAAATAGAGATAAGGATTGTTGCAAGGGATTTTACGAAAAGGTATAAGAACCTTCACAATGGATAAATTTTATGAATTAATTCCAATCTCTTGATATTTTGATTATGATTACTCAAATATCTCTCTTTATTATTTTTTGTATTTTGTTAAAAATTAATGTAAGGATTACTTATCGAACAAAAACATAATTGTAAGTAACATATTGGCTATCCTCATGAAACATTTCAGTATTATGTTTTTTATGAAGGATTTTGAAATCATTTTTATTCATTATTCTTAAAACTTCATTATATTGCTCTTTAAAATTTTCATTAATTTCAATAGATAAGCTCTTTATTTTTGTATTTTTCAAATATTTATTTGCACCTTCTAAAATTAGATGTTCGATTCCATCAACATCAATTTTTATGTGATCGGGAATTGCTAATATCTTATTATCCAATAAATAATTTATTGTAGTCCCCAGCAATTTATAATTCATTTCCGAATTGAATTCATTTCCTTCATAATTCCATGACTCACCAAATGAATTAAGGGCCCCTCCTTCACAAAATTCACCTTCCTTCATCATTAAAAATTGATTTGTTTTGTTTGTAAGAGGTATTGAAACAATTTGTATTTTGTCTTCCAAATTGTTAATTGAAATATTTCTACTTAGTACTCTTAAATTTGACGTTGAAGGTTCAAATGAAACAGTTTGAGAATTATTATTTTTCAACGCGTTATATATTGAATATAGCCCAATATTTGCACCTATATCCCAAAAAACTAGATTTTCAGTATTATTAAAACTATCAATCCACTCTAGCGTTTCTGGCTCCTTAATAAAGAAAGTATCAACTCTAGAATTTGTAAGATGATTAGGTACAAAAAAATTAACATTAGTATCTAAAATTTTGATACTTTTATATGCATCTGTTTGAAGAAAGTCCTTTAACCAGATCAATAAACTCCTTTTAGTGAATAAATTAAATAATTTATCAATAAATACAATTATTTTATAAAAAATATAACTTAGTTTTTGAAGCATAAATTCACCTTTTAGAGATTATATTTTGAAATAAACAAACACTTATGAATGATAAACATCAAAAAATTGATTTTTATAATTAAATATTGTAGGTCTCAAAAATAAGCATTTTGATCGAATCGAAAGATTAGCTTTTCCACTGACATCTATCAAAATTGAGCAGCCTCTATTCAAAATATATTTTTTATTATTAATAAAAAAAATCAGCTTACTGGGCGTTGGATTAACAAAGAATAGCTCAGATTTATCAAACTCTAAAAAAGTATTTTGAATTCTGTATAAATTTTTAAAAAAAGAACTTAGAACTATTCCAGACCCCGAGAATTCACCATCAAAACTTTTGAAGTTTACATGGCTATTTCCATGAACAAAAGATGGAGGAGAGCCATCAATTGAAAAACCAATGTAGCATCTATTTGCAATTACTAATTTATTGATTGCGTCAGAATTAGTACGATGGAAAATATTAAAATACCCATATTCTTGAATTCCATTCAAAAATTCATTATTTATAATAATTTCATTTGAAAAACTCAATTGGGTGATTTCAATTTTTTTTATAAACCTATTATCTTTCGTAAAAAAAACTAACTCAACAAAAGATTCTTCAATTTTAGAAAACAACTGCAACAAATCTGCATATCTAAAAATTGTTACATATCCTGAATCAGTCCTCCAAGGAAAGGCGTCACTTACTGAAACATTTTTAAGTTTTTTATAGCTAGGATTAAAAATTATAGGCCTAAATCCAATATAATTTCTAAATAAGATAAAACTGCGAGAATTAGCAATTCGTTTGATTAATAATTTCATTAAACTCCTGTTTAAGCTGAGAAACAACCTTAAATTTATTTTCTGAAATAATATACTCATGAGGAGGGTGAGTATGTTCCAATGAAATATAATTATTCTTAATAGAGCAAAATATTGGAACACCAATATATTTATCTGTAAATAAAAAAATATCTGGTTCAATTAATGTGCTGTCTACAATAATTTCATTTAGACAATTTGTTATTACCCTTTCTTTTTTTAGTATTTTTTTTGTTTTGATATTAATAAAAAAAATAGAGAATTTTTCCTGTATTGGCAATTGAAAAATATTCTTAAAAAAAATAATATTTATATCTGCATTCTTGTTCAACAAACTGCTTATAGGACTTAATATATTGCCTTTTTTAGTAGTCATTGAAAATGGATATTCAGACTGGTAGGAAGAAAACCCACCTCTTGAATTAAGAACCTGTAAATTTGCTCTATAGCTTGGAATAGTATTTGTAAAGTTATTCAAATCAATTAATTTATCACCATTATTAATCAATTTTTGAACTTCGTCAGTTGTAGCTAACAAAAAAAAATTATCTTTTTCAATTATATTTTCATTTACTATGAAAAAATCTCCACTAGATTCTTTATTATCTATGTTACTTATATTCCACTTATCAGAAATTATTTGTAACTCAAATAAGAGATGGTTTTTGCTAGGATTGCTTGAGTTTTGAAAACGTGGTATCGTAACTTTTGAATTTAAATGAGGACTCTTTATCCCAAAAAAGAAATTCATATTTTTTTACTAATATATTAGATAATATTTCTATTATAGTGATTTTTTAATGTCTGACTTATGCCAATCTCTAAGGTATAAAAAATTAAATAGAGTTATAGCTACAACTCTGTAACAATTTAAGATAATTAAATTTTTGTGTTAGTAAATTAATAAATATTTACTAGTGTGGTAAAACAACAGTATTGTATGCCCAGGAAAACTAATTGATAAATAAGTGTCTATTTCCCGCTGCAGGCTATGGAACAAGATTTTTACCTGCAACAAAAGCAGTTCCAAAGGAAATGCTTCCTGTATTAACCAAACCTCTTCTTCAATATGGAGTAGAAGAAGCGCTTTTAGCTGGAATTAGCAACATGGCTATAATTACTGGTAGGGGGAAAAGAGCGATTGAAGATCATTTTGACAATGCATTTGAGCTAGAATCTCAATTAATTGAAACTTCCAAAGAACACTTACTCAAAGAAATCAAAGAAATTATTGCTAGCTCAACATTTACCTATGTTCGTCAAAATAAAATGCTTGGTTTGGGTGATGCAATTCTTACAGGAAAACCCCTAATTGGTAATGAACCCTTTGCAGTTATACTTGCTGATGATTTATGTGACTATAGTGATAAAGGCATTATTGCAAATATGGTTAAAATATATAAAAAATATAAATGTCCAATCATAGCAATTGAAGAAGTGCCTATTGAAAAAACACAAAAATATGGAGTTATCTCAGGAAAAATTTTAGAAGAAAATTCTGATTTATATGAAGTTATGGATATGGTTGAAAAACCAAGCCCTGAAAAAGCTCCAAGCAATATGGCGATTATTGGTAGATATATTCTTACTCCAGATATTTTTGATATTCTTAAAACCATTAAGCCAGACTCTAATGGCGAAATTCAGCTGACTGACGCATTGAGGGTTCAAGCACGCAATAAAAAGGTTATTGCATATAAATTTAAAGGAACCCGTTTTGATTGCGGAACTGTTAAAGGATATTTAGATGCATCAAATTATTTTGCAAAAAAGATTAGTTTATAGCTTAAAGAAATTTTAATCATTTATTAAATCTTTTATTTTTGATTGAGGCTTAAATTCGGGTACTATTTTTTGTAATAACTCCCTAACATCTTTTTGATTTAGATTTGAAGCCGCTTTTTCAAGCTCAATTAAAATTGGATGAAGATTTTTCCATTCAATCATCACTTCTGTTGCCCTCATAATTAATTTACTTTCTGTTGGTACAACATTGTCTCCAACTAACAGTTCCTCGAACAACTTTTCACCTGGCCTTAGTCCTGTGAATTTAATCTCTACATCCCCATCTAAATTAGTTTCATTAAGAACCTCTAAACCACTTAATTGAATCATTTTTACTGCTAAATCATATATCCTAATTGGCTTTCCCATATCTAAAACAAAAACATCTCCTCTCTCTCCCATTGCACCTGCTTGAATTACAAGCTCAACTGCTTCCGGAATAGTCATAAAATATCTAACAATATTTTTATCTGTTACAGTGACTGGACCACCTTTTTTAATCTGTTTTTTAAAGGTTGGAATCACCGATCCACTAGAGTCAAGTACATTGCCAAACCTAACTATTGAAAAACATGTATTCTTTGATTTTTTTGAAAGAGCTTGCAATATTAGTTCTGCAACCCGCTTTGTGGCTCCCATTGTATTTGCAGGTCTAACTGCCTTATCTGTAGAAATCAAAACAAAAGTATCTACATTTGTTTTCATCGCAGATTCAGCAATAACCATTGAGCCAATCGAATTATTTAATACTCCCTCTGAGGGGTTAAATTCAACTAATGGTACATGCTTATATGCAGCTGCATGATAGATTGTTTGCACTTTAAATTTTTTAAAAATACTTTCAAGCCTGGTTCTATCTCTAATGGATCCTAATAGAGAAATAATTTCATTATTCCCTTTATCAGAGTTGAGAAGCTCTTGCTCAATGAGATAAAGGGATGACTCACTTTGATCAAATAATATTAATAATTTTGGTCTTAATAGGCTTATTTGGCGACATAGTTCTGATCCAATTGAACCACCTGCACCTGTAACCATGACAACTTTGTTAGTAATATTAGTTTTTAGAAGCTTTTTGTTGGCTTCAACAGACTCTCTTCCTAGTAAATCTCTTATATCAATATCTAATAAATCATCAACTTTAACCTTTCCTTCAGCGATCTCTGACAAACTTGGAAGACTTTTAACCTGGACAGGTAAAGGACTAAGTTTATCAATAATTGTATTTCGTTTTTTTCGAGATATTGAGGGTAATGCTAAAAAAACTTTACTAACTTCGAATTTTTTTATCAACTTTTCTATATTATTAGAAGTAAACACTGGAATATTATTAATATTTGCTTTTTCACTGGAAAGCTTGTCATCAATGAAAGCAATGTGAAAAAAATCTTTTGATAATTTTAAGGCTTGTGAAAGCTCTCTTCCTTCTGGACCGGCACCATAAATAATAACATTAGACTTATTTTCATTTGCAAATAAGTGATCACCCTCAAAAAACCATCGTGCTAATATTCGGATTCCACCAAGAATTAAAATTGTTAACATCCAGTTGATCAGAAATACTGATCTCGGAACACCTATAACTCCTGGTATTCCATCTATAGAAATAAAGTAAGTAAGTAAGCCCCAAATTGCTCCATACATTGAGGCTGCTTGAACAATTGACCATAAGGCACTCGAACCAATATATCTAACAACAGAATTATAGAGCTTAAATATTAAAAAAATTGGAATAGCAAGAATTGGCGCGCCTATAACTACCATAAACAAATCACCTGAAGGCCAAAATAAATAGTCTAATCGAATAGAAAATGAAACCAATAAAATGAGAATGATTAAACATGAATCAACGGAAATCATAACTATTTGCTTTGTAAATCTATTAAGACCTATCAATTTTTTTATCAATATTTTTTTCAAATTACAACCTATGAATTATTAATGGGAGATATCATGCTTTATAAAAACCTTTAAAAACGTTAGCCAAAGTATCTTTATATCAATCCAAACTGATTTTTTATTTATATATTCTACCTCAAGAGCAACTTTTTCATTAATTGATAATGAATCTCGGCCATTTATTTGAGCCCAGCCAGTAAGCCCAGGTTTCAAACTATCTATATTATTTTTTGTTCTCAAAGAAATGAGATCATCTTGATTAAACAAAGCTGGACGAGGACCAATAAAGCTCATATCTCCTTTTATGATTGAAAATAATTGAGGTATTTCATCTAGACTTGTCCTTCTTAAAAAACCGCCAATTGGGGAAAGAAATTTTTCCGGATTTTCCAAAAGATGTGTTGCTAAATCTGGAGTTTCAACTCTCATAGATCTAAATTTTGGCATCTTAAAAGTTGTATTATTTATACCAACACGATCTGACCAATAAATCAATGGGCCTCTAGAAGTTAAACGGATTGCAATTGCTATAATTAACATCAAAAAAAATAAAAGGATGAATAAAGTCAAACCTAAAAATAAATCAAAATATCGTTTCATTCATATCCTTAAGAGTTCGATTTGTTTTAAAACCAATTAAAAATAATTTTTTTGAGCTGTAGCATTCGTCACCAAGTAATTTATCTAAATTAAGCTTAATTCTTCTACTAAAAAATCCAAAAAATCTCAAAATATACTCAGGAACACTCCAATTCGGAATTGTTCTTCCTGAAAGATAACAAATAGTGTCAAAAATTTCTCTAGAAGAATATTCTTTACCATCAGTTAAATTATATATTTGACCTTTAGTTTGATTACTTAAATTAACAAACAAAATTGCTCTTACTACATCATCAACGTGAACCATTGATCGCTTATTACTTACATTTGGTAACGGAGGAAACCATGCGTTTTTAACACTTCGTATCATTTTTTCTAGATTTCCTTTAACACCTGGACCGTAAACTAAAGAAGGTCTCAAAATAGTTACATCCATACCAGTTCTATTACCAATATCTAAAAGCCCAACCTCCGCTTTCCTTTTTGACTTTCCGTAAATATCTTGTGGCTCTAATTGGTCCTCTTCAGATAAACATTTCCCATCTAATCTAAGGCCTGCTGACTTTACAGTGCTTAAATATATAAATTTTTTCACACCACTATTTGCAGCTAATTCAGCCAGCTCAATTGAAGCGTAATAATTTATTTTCAGGAAATCTTCATCTCTCTTATAGACATCATGAGCAGCTCCTGCAATATGAAAAACAGTTTTTATTCCTTTGAAAGCATCAGGAGGAATAGGGTCATTAAGAAAATTACATCTAATTGTTTCAAGTTCAGGATGTTGTTTTCTAGATATAACCCGAATCTTAGATCTTTCTTTTTCCAATGCGTTAATTAATTTTTTTCCTATAAAGCCAGATGAACCTGATATTAAAATTTCTTTCATAACTCTTTCTGAATTACCAAAATTAATTCATCTGTGAGACCATCCATAATTTTTTTTCTATTGAAATTATCAATAAATTTAATAACATCTTTTTTTAACACAGAATTTTTATTTATTTTAGATATATATTTTATTGCTGCTTGAAAATCGCCTGGCTCAAATATTGATGCGTATGGAACATTAATTCTAACAAAATCTGCTGGATAGCCAGTCAATCCAGCTAAGATTGGTTTTCCTATAGCCCCATACTCAAAAATTTTAGATGGGAGCACTCTTTTAAAAGCCGAAAGGTTGTTGAGATGTAAGAAAAGAATATCAGACTCTAGATAGTAATTAACTAATTCTTGTCTATCAATTGGAGGTATTAACTTAACATTAGAGATATTTTGATTTAAAACAGAGCTTTTTAACTTATCAATTGCCCCCCCATCGCCAATGACAGTTATTTCATAATTTAAACCCAACTCAAGTCCAATTTTTGGAATGATTTTCTCAAGCCCTTGACCATCTCCAATATTTCCTGCATATGTTATTTTTACTTTCCCTTTTGTATTATTTATATTTTTTAAAAATAAATTTTCAAATTCAGCATCTACCCCGTTAGGAAAGAATTTCCAATCTTTGGTGTTAATACCATTATTATCAAAATACTCAAAAAAACCCTCTGAAACAACATTTACTAAAGCTGCTGAATTTAAAGTGTATTTCTCTAATTTAATGAAAAAATACTTAAAGATAGCACCAATTAATCTACTTTTTTGATAGAAAATATCTGAAATTGTCTCTGAGAAAATATCTCTTAAATCAATGAAATATCTTTTTTTAAGATATTTGGCTGAAAATGCTGCAAGAAAGGCGGTCATTAATCTTGAAGATGTTCCGATAATAAAATCAGGCTTTATTTTTCTACATAAATTAAATGAATTGATCGCATAAACAAGAAATGTATAGCATTGAGACAACATATTTCCTGAGTGAGAAGGAACTTTAATTCGATGAACAGTGACTAATTCATCAATTTCTTTATTTTTAGCTTTTGATATGTGAGATTTATATCTATTTGGATGCGTTGTCAGAACATGAATTTCATTTTTCTTATCTAATTTTGCACTCAAGGATTTTGCTAACGCAATTGATCTGAATGATCCAGCACTTAAATCGGGAGGGTAATAGAAAGAGAAAAAAACAATTTTCATTATTCAGACCAAATACCTCGGGTATCAACTAATACTTTGCCATCAAATGACTCTTTTTTTGTTTTTTTAAATTCAGCGTGATCAACCAATAACAATATTATTTCTGCTGAAGTAATGGCTTTTTTTAACTCAACCAATTCAGAAGAATTACTTTCCAATTCAGAAGGTAATTTTTTAATATTTGGTTCAACTATATATAGTTTTCTGAAGCCCAATCTACCAACATTTATAGTAATTTTTAGAGCTGGACTTTCTCTCAAATCATCAACATCTGCCTTGAAGGCAAGACCCAAGCAAGCTATATCAAGATCTGACATGCTTTTATTTGTTTTAAAAACAGCCTCCTCTATTTTTTTTAAAATATAAAAAGGTTTTTGATCATTAATATCTCGAGCTAATTTTATGATTTTTGAGTCATCTGGAGCAGAATCAATAATAAACCATGGATCGACAGCAATACAATGTCCACCAACTCCCGGTCCCGGATTTAAGATATTTACTCTAGGATGACGATTAGCAAGGTTTAAAAGCTCCCATACATTTATATTTAATTTATCACTGATTATTGATAACTCATTAGCAAAAGCTATATTTATATCTCTAAAAGAGTTTTCAACAAGCTTACTCAACTCAGCAGTTCTGCAGTCAGTTATAACGCAGTCTGAATTAACAAAAATTTTATAAAATTCTTTGGCTTTTTTTGAGCAATTAATACTTATACCGCCTATCACTCTGTCATTATTTACTAACTCATTTAAAATATTACCTGGCAAAACTCTCTCTGGACAATAAGCTATAGAGATATCACAAATATCTTGATTTTTTTGATTAGGAAAAGTAAGATCGGGCCTTATATCCATAAGCAAATCTCTTATCTTCTCAGTGGAACCTACTGGAGAGGTAGACTCTAAGATAATAAGATTGCCTTGCTCTAGATTAGGAGCAATATTTTTTATTGCTAACTCAACAAATGATAAGTCTGGCTTATTATGGTCCTTAAAAGGAGTTGGAACCGCAACAAGAAATACATCTGCCTTTTCAACAGTATCAGATGCAATAAAGTATCCAGATTCAACTGAAGTTTTAACAAGATTTTCTAAGTTAGGCTCAACAATATGGATCCTTGCATTGTTTATTGTATCAACTACAAAGTGGTTAACATCTATACCAATAACATTTATTTTTTTAGATGCAATTAAGGCTGCAGTGGGAAGACCTATGTAACCCAAACCAATGACACTAACCTTCATTAATTTTCTCCTTTAAGATACTATTTATTTTTATACTTGCAGTACCATCTCCATAGGGATTATGTGCTCTAGACATTTTTTTATATTCAGCAGAATCATTCAAAAGTAAATTTACTGACGAAATAATTTTAGATTTATCTGAACCTACTAATTTGACAGTACCTGCATCTAATGCTTCTGGTCTTTCTGTCGAGTCCCTCATCAGAAGTACTGGCTTTCCTAGACTTGGAGCCTCCTCTTGGATTCCACCGCTGTCAGTCAATATTAGAAAAGATTCATCCATTAACTTAACGAATGTAAGATAATCCAATGGCTCCACTAGATGTATATTTGAAATATTTGATAGGATAAGGTTAACTGGTTTTTTAACATTTGGATTTAAATGGACTGGATAAACAATTTGAACATTAATATTTTGTAGAGCAATTTCCTTTAGCGCTAGGCAAATCTCTTCAAACCCTTTACCAAAGTTTTCACGACGATGTCCAGTTACTAAAATAAGTCGTTCTGAGTGTTCCTTTAAAAATAAAAAAGGCATTTGCTTTTTAAATTTATCAGGAAAGCTTGTTTGCCTTGCCCTATCAATAATCGAAAAAAGTGCATCAATAACCGTATTTCCAGTCACATAAATATCTTGATTATTTATTTGCTCATTAAGTAAATTTTCTTTTGCTTTCAATGTTGGGGCAAAATGAAATTGGGTCAATTTTGAAACTAATTGACGATTAAATTCTTCTGGAAATGGAGAAAAAATATTATTCGTGCGTAACCCTGCTTCAATCTGACCTAATGGGATTTTTAAATAAAATGAAGCTATTGACGAAGCCATAGCTGTTGTTGTATCTCCATGAACTAACACTAAATCAGGCTTGCTTATTAATAGCACTTCTTTTAGACCATTTAAAACCCTTGTTGTTACATCAAATAAATCTTGTTTATGACTCATGATATCTAGATCATAGTCCGGCTTAATTGAGAATACATTAAGTACTTGGTCCAATAGGCTTCGATGCTGAGCAGTCACACATATTTCTACACTGAAGCAATTGGTTAGCTCTTTTATTACTGGTGCCAACTTTATTGCTTCAGGTCTTGTTCCAAAAATAATCAATATTTTTTTAATTTTAGAATTTTTCACCAAGAAATCCTTGTTTTTACTTTAATTGGCAGATCACCTTTAATGCGTAATAAAATTTTAAAATTATCATTTGAAACTCCAAATTCTGGATGGTATTTTGAATTCTCAATAACCATAAAACCTTTACTTTCAAAATTTAATTTGATAGTTTTATCTAGCACTTTCAATTCAACCTTACTTTCAGAAATTTGATTAATATTTATTTCAGGATGCAGAAAAAATGCTAGTTCAACATCATGATTAAAATTACCCTCTATTAAATCTTCAATTACCACTAATTGGCTCGAAAACTTCCATTTACGATTATGCGTAGGCTTCCCTTTCAAACGATGATACCCATTATGACTTGCAGATAGTGCAATAATATCATCTTGTTGAAAATCACTCGAATTAAAAACTTTCGCTCGCCTTGCAACACGAAACCCATCCCAAACTTCGCTAGAATCCTGATTATCAATCATCACTGTAGAGTGGGATTGAGTGCCACGTTGAAGCTGCCGTTTCTCTGAAGAACCATAAAGTGATGTTCCAGAATTAACAATAACTCTTTTTCCAAAGATTGAAAGTTCAAAACTAAGAGTATCTGCGTGGGCATGACCAGGCAAATAACTAGGCCCAATAGATGATCGATCAATAATTGCAACTAATTCACCATAAACTACTCGAGTAAAGCCACTTGCAAATAAGTTCTCAAAGAAATTATTACTATTGTTATCTATAGGCTCAAATAAATCCAATCTATTAGCATAATTCTCTATTTCTCTAACTGAGGGTGCAATTCCGAAAGCTGAATCATTAAAAAAAGAAATCTTACCGTCAGGATGGCACATTGTTTTTAACCAACTTAGCATTAAAGGTACTTTTTCTAAGAACACTACAGGAGGTTTTAGGTCAAATGTTCGATAAAGGTTTATTAAATCAAGTAAGTCTTCTAAAAAAATTATGTGGTACATGGGCGATAATTCAAAATGACCACCATCACTTAAAACCTGCTCTTCGACCTGCTTTTTTAAAATACTTGTACCAATCTTACGCCATTTTTTTGCCTCAATCCCATCGAAAAAAAAACCAGCAAAAGTAAGAGCTTTTCCATTTGCAAACAGGTGATTTCCCAAAAGATGCTTTTCAATATTTTTCTCAAGAAATCGACACTGAATCTCTAATGAATTTATAACATCAGTATTCAATAAATTTCCACTGAGTGCCCATTTAATCCAATTTACGATTCTCAATGAAGTTGGATAAGAATCCCAACCTGTGCCCTCAAATGGTGGATTTTCTTTAATCCATTTATTCAGAAGTTCATAATGCCAAGACTTCCTAGTGATTGAATCATGAGCATTTAAATCATCAAAATAATGTAAGTTATAGAGCCATAGCTTTGAAGCTTTAATGCCATCCCAGGAGTTAGTTTCAATTTTATGTGATTCATTTAAGAATTTAAAAGTGCTTTCATTCTCCATTTTCTGAATTCTTTGGACTGATTTAATCCAAAATCCAGTGAAATTATTCAAATCATTTTTTTTATCTAGACTAACTTTTGATCTTTGCAGAATTAGCTTTAGTCTTGCAGCAATTTGTATAAGTTTAAGATATCTAAGTGTGTGCCAATATCTTAGGAACTTATTTAAAAAATCCAACATTCAATTATGCTCTAAACAATTATTGGATTGAATTTGCAATTTTAATTGAAATTTTAGAGGCTTCAATTAGCTCACTATAAGGAATTGGCGAGGCTTGTCCCTTACGAATTGCGTCTATAAAAGCTTTTACACAGGCTTTTTGGCCCTTATCCTGTTTAAATAATCTCATACTTTTAAAATTAGAGAAACCATAACCTTTTAAATTTCTATAGTTATCTAGTTTTAATACTGAATTTTCACAAAAAACTTCGATACGCTCTTTAGGATAACTATTGGCTCCATTAGCTAAATAATGAATAGTGCCGAATGACCCATCTTTAAATGTTATTGAAATACTTACTTTGTCTTCTCTTATGTCAGGACTTTTTCCAATCATCACTGCATGAAAATCTGTAATTGAATAGCCCACTAAATATCTCATTAAGTCTACAAAATGACATCCTTCACCAATTATTCTTCCACCTCCAATATTTTTATCATGCACCCAATGATCCTTTGGTATTGAACCTGCATTTATAGTCATAATTATTGCCTTAGGTGATTTTTTAGCACTAATTAGGTCTTTAATTTTAAGTATATGTGGAGCAAATCTCCTATTAAAACCCACCATTAACCTTACAGTTGAGGATTTATTTACTTTATTGTATGTTTTGTCAATTAAATCAAGCTCTTCTAGAGTTAGGGCTAGAGGCTTTTCCACAAATGTATTTTTTCCATTATTAAGGGAATCAATAACCTGATTCGCATGAAAGTTATGCCTAGTAACAATGGCAACAGTGTTTACTTTTTTATTCCAAAGATCAGAAATATTTGTTGAAGTTGATCTAAAGCCATTTTTACTGGCATGATGAATCCCACTAACTCCCCCACTACTCACAAGAGTTTCTAAAACGCATTTAGCTGCCTTAAAAGAGGGAATTAGAACTCTAGAAGCATAATTTCCTGAACCAATTATTCCAACACAAGGTAATAACGGCTCTTTTTCGACCTTGTCTTTATCAAATAGAAAGACATTTGAGTTAGTTAAATTGCTATTTTTAGATTTTGGATAGCTTAATATTATTCCTAATGAAGAAGGATCACTTAATGCTGAATATGCATCCACAGCGTTCTCAATCTCATACTGATGACTAATTAATGCCTTGACATCAATAGTTCTATTGGACATCATTTCTAAAACTGCTTCAAAGTTTCTTTGTTCCGTCCATCTTACAAATCCAATTGGGTAATCATTTCCAAGCTCTTCATAATTTGCATCATATCTTCCCGGGCCATATGATGCAGAAACCTGGAATGTGATTTCTTTTTTATAAAAATCATCGCGTTGGAGATTTAATCCCA
>CABXDP010000020.1 GCA_902511025.1 uncultured Gammaproteobacteria bacterium
CTCTGGTTTTCCACTAAGGCCTTGAGTGAAAACACTTCTGTGTTCTAAAGTCCAAAGTTCATCTTCAGTTTGACTATTCCTATTTTCAGTAAAAGAAACCATTTCTTGCCAAGTTGAAGCATAGTCTTGAAGCCCTTTTTCCTTTATTTTAATCATCAGGAGTTATAGAAGATAAGACACTAACGGGGATTTTTGAAGATCTGCGTTAATAGAGTCAAGTTGTTTTCGACTAGTAGCAATAATTCTAATAGTTATAGAGACATATTTACCCTTAGAGCTACTCTTCATTGAAATCTGGTTTTTGTGCAGTTTCCCAACATAATTTTCTATGATTGAGCAGATTGACTCTTCTAGATTGTGCTGTTTCAATCCGAAAACTTTAATTGGGTATTCACAAGGGAATTTAAAGATGTCATCGTTACTTTTGCTCACAGACTAAATTTTACCCATTAAACTTACTTATTAGTAATTGTTAATAATACAATACAGTTTTTAATAATAAATTTAACTAATGTTAGAAGATCTAAATCCAAAGAAATTTCAGGACAATTTAACCAAAGATGACAATACTCTCATTGATGTTAGAGAAAAATGGGAATTAGACATTTGTCAAATTGAGGGGGCTGTCAATATGCCTATGAGCTCAATTATGGATACATTTTCTAAATTAGACCCGGAATTAAGTTATTCACTCTATTGTCATCATGGCATGCGCTCTATGCAGGTTGCAAACTTTTTGCTATCTAAAGGCTTTAAATCTTTATTTAATTTACAAGGTGGTATCGATGCATGGTCCAGAGAGATTGATAGCACAGTTGAAAGATATTAATTTTCACTACTCATTTTTTTTAACCATCTATAATTTGGTTTTTCTTTAAAAAATAATCAAATGAATCAAATTGAACAAATGTTTGCTCTTCAAAAGCAATTAAATGATGAGACAAATGGTGAGATTTGGATAGAAGGAATAACGAAAGAAAATAGAAAAATTTCATGGTATAGAGGCATTTATATGGAAGTTGCTGAAGCCATTGATTCTTTTAACTGGAAGCACTGGAAAAATATTAATGATGAGCCAGATTGGGATAATATCAAAGTTGAATTGGTTGATATATGGCATTTTATTATGTCTGAATCCATTCGAATTGATGACCAAGCCTATGCAAATAAGCATCTTAGTTTAAGTGCAAAAGGAGACTTTGATGCTGATATTTTGGTGTCATTGCTTGAAAATATGCTCCAATTATCAGTCTCATCAAGTGTCAATCCCAAGAAAAATAATATCAGGCAAATCACAGATCTCTTTTTTGAAATTATTTCTCATCTAGACATTGATGTTGAAGATTTATATAAGCGATATGTTGTCAAGAATCAGTTAAATACTTTCAGACAAAAAAATGGCTATAAAGATGGCTCTTATAGAAAGAATTGGGGAGGTGTTGAGGACAATGTTATTGCTTTTGAAATTATGGATAATAATCCTAAGATTTCTCCAGAAGAGTTATATCGAGAACTAAGCTCTGAGTACTCTAATCTAAAATAAACTTAATGAGTATTAATGATATTAAATTAACTGAATTTAGCCATGGTGCTGGCTGTGGATGCAAAATATCTCCTAAAGTTTTAAAAGAAATTTTAGGCAATAGTTATGAAAACTTAGATTCAAAATTGTTGGTAGGACATGAGTCAAGTGATGATGCCGCGGTTTATGATCTTGGAGATGGTAGGGCTCTGATCAGTACTACCGATTTTTTTATGCCGATAGTCGATGATCCTTTTCATTTTGGAATGATTGCTGGAAGCAATGCTCTAAGTGATGTATACGCAATGGGCGGTAAGCCACTCATGGCTATCTCAATATTTGGATGGCCCATAAATATGCTTTCGGCTGAAATTGGAGCTAAAGTAATTGATGGAGGTCGAGAAATCTGCTCTCGCGCTGGTATTACCCTTGCTGGAGGTCACAGCATTGATTCTCCAGAGCCAATCTTTGGGCTATCAGTTTCTGGCATAGTTGAAATAAAAAATCTTAAAAAAAATATTGGTGCCCAGCCAGGTGACAGTTTATTCCTTACAAAACCTTTAGGCATAGGAGTTCTATCAACTGCACAAAAAAAGAAAGTTGTTACTCAAAGTGATCATCAACTTGCGGTTAATCAAATGTGTGCACTGAATGATATTGGCGCCAAGCTTTCAGATATTGATGGTATTAATGCGGTCACTGATGTTACAGGCTTTGGCCTAGCGGGACACCTTTTAGAGGTATGCAAGGGCAGTAAAGTTTCTGCTGAGATTTATTTTGATAAGTTACCTATACTACCAAATATTTTGAAATATATTGAAAATGACTGCGTTCCTGGTGGATCAATTAGAAATTTTGAGAGCTATGGAGAGCATTTAGGCGATTTATCTGAAATTGAAAAATCCATTATTTGTGATCCTCAAACCAGTGGTGGTCTTCTTATTTCAGTTTCTAATGAGGGCTTGAAAGACTTTCTTGATCTTACGAGATTAAATGCTCTTGATCTTCAACCTATTGGGAAAATTTTGGATTATTCGGATGAAAATAAAATTATTATCCAATGATACATCTAAAAGAAATCGATAATTTTTCCGAAATCTTAAAATCAAATACTCCCTTGCTCGATGTAAGGGCGCCAATAGAGTATGAAGAGGGCTCTTTTCCTCATGCCTATAACTCTCCATTAATGAGTGATAGTGAAAGGCATCAAATTGGTATTCGCTACAAAGAACATGGTCAAGAGTCTGCTATTAGCCTAGGTCATGAGCTCGTGAGTGGAAAAACTAAAGTTCAAAAGATTGATCAATGGTCCAAATTCATTAAAAAACATCCAAAAGGAGCGCTTTATTGTTTTAGGGGTGGAATGCGTTCAAAGATATCTCAAGAATGGATTTACGAGCATTCTGGCGTCTCCTATCCAAGAATAAAAGGGGGATACAAAGCACTAAGAGCTTTTCTTATTGATGAAATGCATCGTATATCCTCTAAAGTGAATTTTTTAGTAATTGGTGGTCAAACGGGTTGTGGAAAAACCATTTTGCTCAATAAGTTTGACAATAGTTTAGATCTTGAGGGTTTTGCAAATCATAGGGGGTCTGCTTTTGGTAATAACGTTACTCCGCAGCCAAAGCAAATTAATTTTGAGAATCAATTGATTGCAAACTTGATAAAAAAAGAATCTTTTAATTATTTACTAATTGAAGATGAGGGGAATAATATTGGAACGATTTATATTCCTGAAGCTATTAAAGAGAAAGCCAGGGAGTCAAAAATTGTGATTTTGCGTGCCTCAATTGAGGAGAGAATTGAAATTAGTCTTCAGGCATATGTTACTGATATGACTAAAAATTTTATAATTCGAGACCCGGTAAATGGATTTAAACAATTTTCAAACTATTGGCTTAATAGTCTTTCTAAAATTCAGAAAAGACTAGGCGGAGTTCGATATCAATCACTCCTAAAACACTTAAATCTTGCCCTTAAAAAGCTCAAAAATAATAGCGATGCAAGTGGTTTCCTTCCGCTTATAGAGTCTCTACTTGTTGATTACTACGATCCAATGTATGACTTTCAAATTAGTAATAAAAAACATAGAGTTATATATGAGGGAAACTTCGAAGAAGTAACGAATTTTTTGCAGGAATTTAAATCTTAGTTGTTATCTCTATGTCTGATACGGGTCTCGATTGACAGGCGAGAATTTCCCCTTGAGACAGGGGCACTAGACATTCTTGATGAACCACATTTCCTTTGACAAGCTTTAAAATGCAGCTCCCACAATGGCCTTGCCTACAACTATGGTTTACAAGCACATTATTGGCTTCCAGTTCGCTCAGTATTGAGGCTTCACCATACACATAGAGTGACTCTGTCTTACCATTAATATTGTCAACATCAATCTTAAACATTTGAAGCTAAGCTACTAGAGCTTAAAATCGCTAAAATCTTCGTCTTCAGAATCAATAGTGTTGTCGATAGCGCTCACAAGATAGGATGTAATTTCAGTTTCTTGTGGGGCAACTTGAACGTTATCTGAATCAAGCCAATGATTCAGCCATGGAAGTGGGTTAGTGGTTTGTTCAAATATTGGCTGCATATTTAATGCTGACATACGAATATTTGTAACATATTCAAGATACTGCTTTAAGATTTGAGCATTTAGGCCAATCATTGACCCGTCCTTAAACAGATATTCAGCCCATTCTTTCTCTTGCTCTGCTGCATCTTTGAACATCTGAATTACTTCTGCTTCACACTCAATAGCAATCGCCTGCATATCTGGATCATCTTTGCCATCGCGCATTAAATTCAGCATATGCTGCGTACCTGTCAGGTGAAGTGCTTCATCTCTAGCAATTAGCTTAATAATCTTTGCATTACCCTCCATCACTTTTCTTTCTGCAAATGCAAACGAGCAGGCAAAGCTGACATAAAAACGGATTGCTTCTAGGATGTTGACAGACATTAAAGTTAAATACAGCACTCTTTTGAGAGAATACATATTAATAGTAATAATTTTTCCATCAATTTTATGCTCACCCTCACCGTTTAGGAGATAGGCCTGGGTATGCTTAATTAACTTATCGTAGTGTTTCGAAACGCTTGTAGCTCTTTGAATAATCTCTTCAGTCTTCATGATTTCATCAAAAACAGCACCAGGTTCATTAACAATAGCTCTAATAATATGGGTATAAGAGCGAGAATGGATTGTTTCTGAAAAGGCCCAAGTCTCAACCCAATTTTCGAGCTCAGGTAAAGAGACAATAGGAAGAAACGCAATGTTAGGTGAGCGACCCTGAACTGAATCTAATAAGATTTGATATTGAAGATTTGAAATAAATATATGTTTTTCATTTGGCAGTAATTTACCAAAATCAATTTTATCTTTTGATACATCAATCTCTTCCGGTCGCCAAAAAAATGAAAGCTGCTTTTCAGTCAACTTTTCAAACATTTCAAACTTCTGCTGATCAAAGCGGGCAACATTTACTGAATCACCAAAAAACATAGGTTCTTTGAGAGTGTCATTAATTTCTTGATTAAATATACTATAGGCCATAATTAGTTTAAATTAAAGTTTACAAACTCCATCTTCACAATCATCGTCCCCTTTCTTTTCGATGCTCTCATCACTAGCTCCATCTCTTGTTGTATGGTAATAAAGTGTTTTGATACCATATTTATAAGCTTTAAGAAGATCCATAAGAAAGAGCTTCATTGGAACTCTATTTCCATCATATTGAGATGGATCATAGTGAGTATTTGTTGAAATAGATTGATCTACAAATTTTTGCATAATTGCGCACAACTGAAGATAACCTTCGTTATCTTTAATATCCCATAAAAGCTCATATTTTTTATGCAGCTTTTCGTATTCTGGAACAACTTGTTTAAGTATGCCATCTTTAGATTGCTTGACCGATATAAAGCCTCTTGGAGGCTCAATACCATTAGTAGAATTAGAGATCTGAGATGAGCTCTCACAAGGCATAAGTGCTGTCAAAGTCGAGTTTCTAAGGCCTTTTTCTTGAATATTTTTTCTCAATGTATCCCAATCTAATTCAAGCTTAGTATTGCAAAATTTATCAATATCTTTTTTATAGCTATCAATTGGCATTATGCCTTTTGCATACTGGGTTTCTGAGAAAAGAGGGCAGGAGCCAAACTCTTGAGCAATCTCATTAGACGCTTTAAGTGAGTAGTATTGAAGAGCTTCAAACGTTTTATGAATCAAGTCATTTCCTGAGCCATCAGAATATTTAGCATCATTCTTAGCCAAATAGTAGGCCAAATTAGTTACTCCAATACCCAATGTTCTTCTATTGTTGCTTGTAATTTCTGCAGATTTTAATGGGTAGTCCTGATAATCTAACAATGAGTCTAGTGATCGAACAATAATATCGGTAATATCTTCTAATTCATCAAGACTATCAAGAGCACCTAAATTTACCGCCGAAAGTGTACATAAAGCAACCTCTCCAGAATCATCTTGAACTGAATATAGTGGCTTTGTAGGTAGCGTAATTTCCATACATAAATTGGACTGTTTTATTGGAGCCTGGGCTGGATCAAAAGCGCCATGTGTATTACAATGATCTACGTTCTGAAGATAAATACGACCAGTATTAGCTCTTTCCTTCATAAATAAGGCGAATAATTCGCGTGCATTGATTTTTTGCTTACGAATAGAGTCATCTTTCTCATATTTTTCATAAAGCTTCTTAAACTTTGACTGATCAGCAAAGAAAGCATCATAAAGGCCAGGAGCGTCATTCGGAGAAAACAACGTAATAACTTCATCCTTTAAAAAACGCTCATACATCAGACCATTAAATTGAACACCATAATCTAAATGTCTAATTCTATTTTCATCAGTTCCTGTATTATTCTTTAAGACTACTAAGCTTTCAACTTCAAGATGCCACAATGGATAGAATAGTGTTGCTGCACCGCCACGGACTCCACCTTGAGAGCATGATTTAACAGCTGTATGGAAGTGCTTAAAGAATGGAATACATCCAGTATGTGTAGCTTCGCCGCCTCTAATTGGACTGCCTAGGGCGCGAATTTTTCCAGCATTAATTCCAATTCCTGCTCGTTGAGAAACATACTTAACAATAGCTCCTGATGCTGCACTAATTGAATCAAGATCATCATCAGTTTCAATTAAAACGCAAGAAGAAAATTGGCGCGTTGGAGTTCTAACACCAGCCATAATCGGCGTTGGTAAAGAAATTTTAAAGTTTGAGGCAGCATCATAAAAACGCTTGACTATGCTTAACCTTGATTTACCCTTGTATTCCTGAAACAAGCACATACCAACAAGCATGTAAAGTATTTGAGGAGACTCATGGATCTCTCCTGTTACACGATTTTGAACTAGATACTTACCTTCAAGTTGCTTTACAGCAGCGTATGAGAAGTTCATATCACGCCAATGATCTATATAATTATCAAGCTCTTTAAATTCAGAAGCATTATATTTCTTAAGAATGTCTTTATCATAAATCCCTAAATCAGTAAGTTTTTTTACGTGATCCATTAGGGGAGGAGGAGTGAATGATTTAAACGCCTTTTTTCTTAAATGAAAAATGGCTAGGCGAGCTGCCAAATATTGATAATCAGGAACATTAGTTGAAATTAAATCAGCGGCTGACTTTATGATAGTCTCATGAATATCTTCAGTTTTAATACCGTCAAAAAAAGCAAGTTGAGCGTTAATTTCAACCTGAGAAACAGAAATATTATCAAGATCTTGGGAAGCCCAGTGAACAACACGGTGAATTTTTTCAAAGTCTATTGATTCTTTCGAGCCATCCCTTTTGGTAACTAAAATTTCTTGATCGACAGCACTGTCCTTTACTGCCTGGATTTCTTGATTCAAACTCAACTCCTAAAAACTACACTACATTTAGTGCTTACGAAGGTAAATATACACTAAATATAGAATATAATTAAAATAGATGCAATTGTATTTATAAAATACAATCAAAAATTGAGCCTAACTATTTGATAAAAAAGAAGAATTTAATTGTTATTTTTTTTATTATTTTGATTTTTTACGTGAAATAAAAATGCCAGAAATGATAAAAATTAATGCTATTATATTTTGCACAAGGATTTCCTCTCCAAGCAGAATTGCCCCAAGAAAAAAAGCAACAACTGGAATTAAATAGTTGATATTTGATAGAAAGGTTGCACCAGCTGCATTAATTATTATGAAATAAATATATGCTGCAATACCTGTAGGCAATACTCCTAATAAAATAATAGCAGATCCACTTAACAAAGGAATATCATTAAAGTTAAGCATTAATGTTTCAGGCCAAATCATAAATGACAAAAAAGAGGCCAAGATTAAGACACAAGTACTTGAAATAATAGGATCATAAGACGTTAAACGCGCTGCAATAATTGTATTAATGGAATATGCGCAAGCAGCCCCAAGAACTAAAAATATTCCGAATGTAGCATTAGAGTTATTATTTATAGATGGGCCAAGAATAACAAGTACACCAGAAATTCCAATGATAAATCCAAAAAATTTGTAAATATTAAGTTTATCATTCGGAAGAAAGAAATGAGCTAATACTAATGTAACAAGTGGCATAAAGGCCATAAGTAGGCCAGCCATACCTGATGTAATAGTAGTTTGACCAATTGAAATAAGCAAATAGGGCACTATATTACCAATTACTGCATAAATAGAAAAATGAAACCAGGAGCGCAAGGGAAGAAAAAGCTTTCTACTGAAAATAATAGAAATTAACAGCATAGTCATAGCACCAATAGACAGTCGATAAGTCACGACTTGCTCAGGTGAGAAAAAAAGTAATGATCGATCTGTAAGAAGAAATGATGACCCCCAAATCATAATTAGTGAAGCAAGAAGGAAGTAATTTCTTTTATTCTCTGACATATAAAACTAGTGGGACCAAGTGATTAAAGTCACATTAAATAACATAATAGGGCGGGACTAAGAGTTACATTATCCATATATTATTAAAACTGATAATAAAATGTTAATATTTAGATTATTTAACATAATATAAATTATACGAATTTGATAAGGCTAAAAATAGCTAAAACAGTGAATAAGTTGATAAAAAACAATGACTTACATAAAGGATTCGAAATTCTTCGATTTAGCGACTATTCTTGTTGAAGACAGAAAGAGTATAGAAATAATTGAAAAGGCCGCTTATATTCAAAATTTAATGCAAAAGAGTGTTTTATAGCTAATTATTGTTCAAATTGAATCTATGAGTCTGAATTTATTACTCTTCTCCTTACAAATTTACCTGTAAGCCTATATTTTTGACTTGGACTTCTGGGACTTCCAGGAATTGTAAGCTCTAAAAACTGATGATCAATTAATGGGTTAATAATTGCTGTTTTGAATTTTGATTTATTTGTTCGCTTTAAAATTTTCATTAACTCTAAAGCTGTACTTTCTTCTTTACATTTTTTTAGAATTTTGAGATGGTCCCTACTTAGTCCCTTGTTAGTCCCTATGTGCTCATTTAGGCTTTCAGAGTCATATAAAAATGATAATTGCTCAACTTCTTTACCTATCTTCTTGCTTCGTTTAATATCCTTTGTCCAGTCCTCTGTTTGGATGACCTTTTCTAGTTCTTCTTGCTGTAGATTGTCTTTTTTTAAGAACTTAAACATTTGTTATTAGATTATTGGTTGACACTAAAATTATAAACTTATTCCGAATCCTCTTACAATGATTATTCAGTATAGGTAATTGAAATGCTATTACAACTGATTTTAATGCGTTAAAATTTGGTTTAAGAAAAGCTGCAACCTATCTGATTCTGCGTTATTAAAGAAGTTTTCAGGGTCATTTTCTTCTACAATTTGCCCATCATCCATAAATATAATTCTATTAGCTACTTTTCTAGCAAATCCCATCTCATGGGTCACACAAATCATCGTAATTCCCTCTCTGGCAAGCTCAATCATTACATCTAACACTTCGGAAATCATCTCTGGATCTAGTGCTGATGTAGGCTCGTCAAATAGCATTATTTTAGGATTGGTGCATAAAGATCTTGCTATTGCAACCCTTTGTTGCTGTCCACCACTAAGCTGATTTGGATACTTTTCTGCTTGGTCTTTAATACCAACTCTATCTAATAGCTTCAAAGCTTTCTCTCTGGCCTCTTGTTTTGTTTCGTTGTGGACCCAAATCGGAGCTAATGTTAAATTGTCTACTATGGTTAGGTGTGGAAACAAATTAAAATGTTGAAAAACCATAGAAACCTCACTTCTGATCTTTCTTATCTTTTGAGCATCATCTGTTAGTTCTGTTCCTGAGACTAAAATCGATCCCTCTTGAAACTTCTCAAGAAAGTTAACACAACGTATCAATGTTGATTTACCACTACCTGATGGGCCACATACAACGATTATCTCACCCTCTTTAATATCTAAATTGATGTTTTTAAGCGCATGAAAGTCTCCATACCACTTATTTAATTCAGATATTTCAATGATATTTGTATTTTTATCACTCATATTTCATAACCTTTAGTTTTTGTTTTCCGTATTAAAGCGTAGCTCTAATTTCCTTGAATAGCGTGACATTGTATATAGTATAGCCCACATAACCATAGTTACAAAGACAAAGCCTTCTGTTTCTCTTCCTAGCCAGTAAGGGTCGTTACTGGTTAGATTCACCATTGCAAGCATATCAAATAGTCCAATAATGAGTACAAGTGTCGTATCCTTAAACAATGATATTGATGACCCAACAATATTAGGTATTGATATTTTTAAAGCTTGAGGTAGAATGATTAGAACATTTTTTTGAAAATAGCTTAGGCCTATAGCATCTGCAGCTTCGTATTGACCCCTAGGAATTGCTTGAAGTCCGCCTCTGACTACTTCTGCAAAATATGCTGCCTGAAAAAGAGCTATTCCTATAAGTGCTCTTAGGAGCTTATCAAAATAATTTCCTGACTCTAAAAACAGCGGCAATACAAAAGATGCCATAAATAGTATGGTAATTAATGGAACAGCCCTGATAAACTCAATAAAAAGAGTTGAGAATAGCTTGATTACTTTGAGGTTTGATTGTCTTCCAAGGGCTAAAAGAACTCCAATAGGAAAAGAAACGATAATGCCTACTGATGCAATAATCAATGTAAGTAGTAAGCCTCCCCACTGATCAGTATCAACTGGTGTGAGCAGGCCAAACCCTCCAGCAATCAGAATATAAGAAATGAGTGGGTATAAAATGATTAGAGATAAAGTCACCCTGTTCTTATATTTATAATTTTTAACAAGAGGAACTATTACAAATAGCAATCCAGTAAGAGCGAATACTGTGTTAGGTCTCCATGTCTCTGTTCTTGGGTAGAAACCATAGGTATACATATAGAGTTTTTCGTAGATGTATGGCCAACATGCGCCTACCCTTCCACAATTATCATTTGTAGCCATTTCCTCACTAAACTTAATTTCAAAACCGAAGAAATTAATAGTACCAAAGCTAAAGCTTGCATCAAATATCATCCAATTCAGCAAAGGTGGAATCATGATATAGAGCAAGTATAGAGAAGCGAATGTAAGGATAGAGTTGATCCAGCTTGAAAAAAGATTTGTTTTAAGCCAAAGTATAGCTCCAATTTGAGATATTGGTGGCTTCCTTGTTTCTTGTTGATCAAATACTGGCATAGTTATCTTCCCTGGATAGCCATTTTATTGTTAACGTAGTTTAGGAGCAAGGATATAAAGAGCGATATCACAAGATAAACGAGCATCGCCATTGCTAAAATTTCAACAGCCTGACCAACCTGGTTAAGAACTGTGCCTCCAAAAGCACTCATAAGCTCTGGGTATCCAATTGCTGTAGCAAGAGATGAGTTCTTTGTCAGATTTAGATACTGATTAATTGTTGGCGGAATTGCTACTCTTAATGCTTGAGGCAAAATAATTAATTTGAGTGATTGTGTTGGTGTTAGCCCAATTGCTGCAGCGGCCTCTTTTTGGCCTTTGTCTACTGCCTCAATACCTGATCTAATTGCCTCTGCAATGTAAGTCGCAGTATAAACGCTCAAAGCAAAAGTTAACGCCAAGAATTCTGGGACAACATTCATCCCACCTCTTAAGTTAAATTTTCCTAATACAGCTATATCAAACTGAAGAGGCGATCCTAGAATAAGAAAAACAATAATTGGTAGGCCAAGAATTAGAGCTATTGAAAAAGGCCAAGTGCTGGTATGTATTCCAGTCAATTCATGCTTCTTCTTGTAGTGTTTTTTAACAAAATAAGAAGCGGTTATGCCCAATAATAATGATATGGTAACCAGCATGAAACCATCCTCAGGAATTGGCTTTGGAAGATAAAGCCCTCTTTGATTCAGAAACATTATGTCAAAGAAAGCAAAGCTCTGTTTAGGGTGAGGAAAAAGATTGATAAACAAGTTGTACCAAAAAAGAATTTGTAGAAGTATGGGTACATTTCGAAAAAGTTCTATATATCCACCTGCAAGCTTCGCAACAAGATAGTTGTTTGAAAGTCTAGCGATACCAATAAGGAGACCAATCAGGGTAGATAAAATAATTCCAACAAATGCAACGACTAGGGTATTTACCAGTCCGACATAAAAAACGCTGAAATTCGAGGATTCGGGCGTGTAGTTAACAACATAGTTGCCTAGAAAAGGAAGAATATCAAATCCAGCTCTATTTTTTAGAAACGTGAAGCCTGTATTAATTCCCCTCTCATCAATATTTTGAAAGAGGTTTCCAATTGCGGTATAGAAGAGTCCAACGACAAGGACAAAGGTAACAATTTGAAAGAAAAATGCTCTTGCCTCATTATTATAAAGCATGTCACGAAAGTTTAACCCTCTGTGTTGAGATTTGCCTAAAGAGTCGAGGATTATTTTTTTCATATACATTAAAAAATATTAAACAACTCATTTTACTAAAAATGAGCATTTGAGAATAAAAAAAACTATAAAAAAACCAGCCTGCTAGAAGCAGGCTGGTTTAGGTTCTATCTAGATAATTGCCTATCTAAATGGAGGTGAGTATAAGATACCACCGTCAGTCCATAGTGCGTTAACACCACGAGCAATACCAATTGGAGTATTAATACCAATATTACGCTCAAAGCTTTCAGAATAGTTACCTACTTGCTTAACGATTTGGTAAGTCCAGTCTGGAGTCAGACCAACATACTCATGAGTACTGCCAGAACGACCCATTAAGCGCTCACGCTCAGGGTTGTTTGAAACATCGTCAACAGTTGCGCTGGTTACTCCTAGCTCTTCTGCAGTAATCATAGCATTTAGAGACCATCTTACAATGTTAAACCACTGGTCGTCACCTTGACGAACAACAGGGCCTAAAGGCTCTTTAGAAATGATTTCTGGAAGCACTACATGCTCAGAAGGATCTGAAGCAGCAGCACGCATTGAATATAGACCAGAAGCGTCAGTTGTTAATACATCACAACGGCCAGCATCATAGTTAGTCAGAGTTTGAGCATTTGTGTCAGAAACAACTGAGTTGTATTCGATACCATTTGCTTTACCCCAGTCTGCTAGGTTTAATTCAGTAGTTGTACCTGCTTGAATACATACAGCAGCACCACTTAATTCCATAGCACTAGATACGCCTAGTGAAGATTTAACCATGAAGCCTTGACCATCATAGTAGTTAACACCAGCAAAGTTCAATCCTAAAGAGGCATCACGAGTAATTGTCCATGTAGTATTTCTAGACAACATGTCGATTTCACCAGATTGAAGTGCAGTGAATCTCTCTTTAGCTGTTAAAGGTACAAATTTAACCTTTTGTGCGTCGCCAAGAGTTGCAGCAGCAACAGCACGACATACGTCAACGTCTACACCAGTCCAAGTACCAGAAGAGTCAGCAGAAGAGAATCCTGCAAGACCTTTAGATACACCACAAGAAACGTAGCCTTTTGCTTGAACGTCGCCTAAAGTAGAAGCCTGGACACTAAGAGCGCCAACAACTAACAATGAAGCAACAGACAATTTTAATAATTGTTTCATATATATCTCCTTAATGAGTTTCAAAGTATAACAATCCTTCACAATTGAATGAGGATTAGAGAAATTTTATCACTAGTTCAATAAAGAATACCAATTAATTTGTAAAAAATAATTTAAATCAATTCAACCTTCTTTTTTAAATTAATCCTATAAACACAATATATTCGTAGTTTTGAACTTATAAAAAATTGAATTTAATTCAACTTACGATTCTACTAATATAGATTATCTTTAGTCATCAAAGCACTATTAATCAAGAATATATCAGAATTAAAACATAATCCAATAATAGTATTTTATTCATTTAAATCAATGAGTTATACTATTTTTAGGTATTTCTTACATGTATTTTTCTGTATCAATTAAGCAATATGTAGTTATTTTTTACCTATAGTGGTATAAAATAACTAATATTGAGTTTAATTAATGAAGTATATGCATATTAAAACAACTGAATACCTTGCTATGGTGCGAAATAAGACTGGTTTTTCTGATTATAAGATCTCTAAAAAATATGAGATAAATCAATCAAATCTTAGTAAGTATAGCTCTGGCAAGGCTGCTTTAAGTGAAACTCATGCCTGGCTTTTTGCGAATATACTTGATATTGATCCTGCTGAAATTGTTGCCAATACTAAATTAGAGCATGCAATTTCAATGGGAAATAATTTGAAGGCCAAATTTTGGCAAGAGCAACTAGATAAGATATTTTCTGAATCTTTACCAATCAAAATTCAAATCGCCCAAATTAACCCTATTGTTGGAGATATTCAATCTAATGCCAATAAAATTATTGATTTGTCTATTGCTGCAAGTGAAGATGGAGCGCATCTTATTGTTTTTCCTGAGCTTGCTCTAACTGGATACCCTCCAGAAGATCTATTGTTGCGAGATGGATTTATCAATCAAGTCAACAACCAAATTAATAATTTATGTGAATCAGTCCCCTTTAGTATTTCTGTTCTTTTTGGTGCTCCAAATCAAATTGATAAAAACTTATATAACAGTGCTTATTTAATTCAAGAAAACAAGATTCAAAATATTTATAACAAACAAGAGCTACCTAACTACGGTGTTTTTGATGAAAAGCGGTATTTTTCCTCTGGCAATGAATCTCTAACTTTTGATTGTCAAAACACTAAGATTGGAGTGCTAATTTGTGAGGATCAATGGGTTCAAGGTCCTATCAATGAAGTTTGTAAGGGAAATCTTGATATGGTTATTTCTATAAATGCATCGCCTTTTCAACTTAATAAGCACTCTGAAAGAGTGTCTATTTGCCAAAAATATGCTCTAGAGTTTGGTATTTCTTTTGTTTATATCAATATGGTTGGTGGTCAAGATGAGGTAGTTTTTGATGGAAACTCATTTGTTATAGACAATCAAGGTGAGTTAATTTTTGAAATGCCTGCCTTTGAAGAAGCTTCACTTTCTTATAATGATTCCTCCCTAAAGCCAATGCTTACTAGTGATGAATCGTCTATATACTCGGCGCTAGTATTAGCTACTAAAGACTATATTACTAAAAATTCTTTTGGTGGTGCTTTAATAGGATTATCTGGAGGTATTGATTCAGCTTTAACTCTTGCTATAGCAGTTGATGCAATCGGTGCTGAGAATGTGCATGCCGTAATGATGCCTTATGAATATACATCTGAAATGAGCTTGACTGATTCTGAGATGCAAGCAAGAACCCAAGGTGTCCACTTTTCAAATATAGACATTCATAATATGGTTGATTCTTTTAATACTTCTTTATCTGATTTATTTGAGAATAATTCTGTTGATACTACTGAAGAAAATATTCAGTCTAGAGTTAGAGGAACTTTACTGATGGCTCTTTCGAATAAACATCATAAAATTGTCCTTGCAACTGGAAATAAGTCTGAAATGGCGGTTGGTTATGCCACACTCTATGGAGATATGTGTGGCGGTTTCGCTCC
>CABXDP010000021.1 GCA_902511025.1 uncultured Gammaproteobacteria bacterium
AATACCTCAATGCTGGCTTTATGGATTTTAAAATCATTGATATATCCAGGAATTTCAATGAAAACAATGAAGAAATGGATATTCAAATTCAAATCGATGAAGGCATGCAATACAAATTGGGCGAAATAAACTTCAATGGAGAAACTGGCTCAATATCTTCTGAAAATTTAAGAAAATTATTTACTCTCAAAAAAGGGGATACTTTTAATCGTCAAACGATAGTTGACGATATTCAAAAAGTAATTGATTCTTATGCTGATTTAGGTTATGCATATGCAGATATAAGACCAACGACAAGCGATTTTCTTGATAGTATAAATGTGGATATTAATATTTCATTAAATAAAAAAGTTTATATTAATCGCATAATGATTTCTGGTAATACCAGAACTCAAGATGAGGTTATTCGTCGTGAAATTGGAATTTCTGAAGGAGGCATATATTCAAGAACTGTAATTAAAAATTCTCTTCTAAAGCTTAGAAGACTAGGATATTTTTCTGACGTTCAAATTGATATTAATGAAATAGATGGAGTTAATGATAAGAATGATTTATCTTTTTCAGTTGAAGAGACACAAACAGGCTCTATTAGTTTTTCGGTTTCTCACAGTAATAACTATGGCATATCAGTAGGCTTTGGAGTTAAAGAGAGAAATATATTTGGCTCTGGAAATACACTTAATGCAAACTTGAAACTGGCTGATTCTTACAGAAGGGCAAGTTTTTATTTTGAAAATCCATATTTTAGTGAAGAAGGACATAGTATTAGTTATGGAGCATTTTTGAGTGAAATTGATGATGATAGTATCATGCAAAATTCTTATGAAATTACCTCAAAAGGATTCAATATTGGTTATGGTGTTCCGTTGACAGAAAATACTAGACTAAATTCCACTATAGAATTCTCTGAAAACGAAATTAAATGTGGATCAATATTTAGTACCATTGATTATGAAAAAAATCAATGTCTCGCAAAAAATAATGATGAAGTAAATTTAAATCTTAATTGGAGTGAAAGCACTTTAAATGATTACATGTATCCAACAGATGGAATCAGTAATAAATTAGATTTTACTATCGCCCTTCCTGTGGCTGATTATAAATATTATAAATTAAATGCTAGTCATTCAAGCTATACACCTGTTAGTGATAATATTACCCTTAAGCTAACTGGTGATCTAGGTATCGCTTCTGGATATGGAAGTAAAGAGCTACCTTTCTATAAAAGATATTTTGCCGGTGGTAGTGGCTCAATAAGAGGTTTTGGTAAAAGAAGTCTTGGGCCAGAATATAAAAATAATACTGCGAAAGGTGGAGAATTATCACTTCTTGGTAGTGCAAATTTAATTACTCCAGCCTCCTTCTTTGGTGACTCAAATAATATGCGAGCAAGTATTTTTATTGATGCTGGTAATATTTTTGAAAAAAGCTCGAACTTTAAATTTGATGAGTTAAGAATGTCCACAGGAGTTGGTATTGCTTATTTGAGTCCTATTGGTGCAATTGGCTTTAACTGGACCACCCCAATAATCAAAAAATCAGGGGATACAATTGAAAACTTTAGTTTTTCTTTAGGAACAGGTTTCTAATCTATTTTCAATGAGATTTTTAGCTTTATTGCTATTTTTTTTAAGCATTCAAATTAATGCTGAAAATATCAAAATTGGCTATATTGATATTGATAAAGTAATAGAAAACTCTTCCTTGTATATGGTTGCAAATAGCAAGCTTACAGAAGAGTTTCAGCCTAGAAAAGATGAATTATTAGCTCTCTATAATAATATTATTGATTTAAAAGCCAAGCTTAAGCTTCCAAACGATATTAATGATGATTTCGATTATCATAAGGACATTAAAGAAATTCAAACTTTAAATGCTAAATTTAACACAGGTAGTGAAATTTGGCAGAGGAGTCTTAATGAAAGCCAGTATAGCCTTCTTGTAGAAATAGAATTAAGAATAAATCAAGTTGTTAACTCTTTTGCTACATCAAATAACTACGATCTAATACTTTATGAAAATATAGCCTTTGTTAGTAATGAAATCAATATAACTCAAGAAATAATTGCCGAGATTGAGAAACTTTAGTTATGAAACTTACACTTCAAGAAATTGCAAATTTAGTTGATGGCTCCGTTGATGGAGATAACTTTAAAGAGATTTATGGACTAAACACTTTAGAAAATGCTGATTTAAATCAGATTTCATATGCAGTTAGTACAAAGTACAAAGATGCCCTGATTAACTCTAAAGCTGGTGCAATTATTGTTAATGAGGAACTTAAAGAGTATTGTAATACAAATGCAATTATTGTTAATAATGTGTATTTAGCATATTCAATACTTTCTCATAAATTTAAGCAAAGCCAAGATATCAATGATTTAAGATATGGAAATGAGTTTAGTTACACTAATATCCGAATTGCCTCAAGCTCTTTAATTGGCAATAATGTTAAGATTGGCTCCAAAACAACAATCCATCATAATTGTGTAATAGAGGACAATACTTCTATTGGTCAAGATTGCTTGATTGAATCAAACGTTACAATTCAACAAGGCAGTATAATTGGAAATAACTGCATAATAGCATCAGGAGTTGTAATAGGCTCAGAGGGTTTTGGAAACGCAAGAGATATTGATAAAAAATGGAGTCCCATCGCACATCTCGGAAATGTATGCATTGGAAATAATGTCTCAATTGGCGCTAATACAACTATAGACCGAGGATCAATTTCAAATACTGAGATTCATGATGGTGTAAAGATCGATAATCTTATTCATATTGCGCACAACGTAATCATTGGTGAGAATACCGCTATTGCGGCAAAAACTGGTATTGCTGGATCAACAAAAATTGGTAAACGCTGCATGATTGGAGGTGCTGTAGGGATTGTGGGACATCTAAAGATTACCGATGATGTTGTTATTAACGCAACAAGTACTGTGAATCGCAATATTTCAAAACCTGGCATTTATACTGGCTTTATGCCAATTATGCTTCACTCTGAATGGAAAAAGGTAGGTATGTGGGTATCAAAACTTGATAAAATTGCGAACTTCATGAAGATTAAATTAAAGAATATTAGGTAGATTTATGGATATGAATATTAACGAGGTAAAAAACTTTCTACCTCATCGCTACCCTTTTTTGCTTATAGATCGAGTAATAAGCTTTGAATCAGGTAAAAATCTCACCGCGATTAAAAACGTCTCCTTTAATGAACCACAGTTCACAGGCCACTTTCCTGATCAACCTATTATGCCTGGAGTACTTATTATTGAGGCAATGGCCCAGGCAACTGGCATATTAGCCTTTAAATCAGAAGTAGGTAGACCTGAAATAGGGCAGATTTATATGTTAGTTGGTGTTGATAAAGTTCGCTTTAAAAGAATTGTTGAGCCTGGCGATCAGCTTGAAATTTATGCAGAAGTTATTACAGTTAAGCGTGGAATGTGGAAGTTCAGCTGTACCGCTAAAGTAGCAGGCGAACTTGTAACTTCTGCTGATATTTTATGTACTCAAAAAAAAGCGGATAGCTAACTATGTCTATTGATCCATCAGCTATCGTTCATGAAAGCTCTAAAATCCATAAAGATACTACCATAGCACCCTATGCTATGATTGGTGCTTATGTTGAGATTGGAGCAGGAACGGTTGTTGACTCTCATGCGGTCGTTGATGGTCCAACAAAGATTGGTAAAAATAATCATATTTATTCTTTTGCTTCAATTGGAGGTGATCCTCAGGATATTACGTATCAAGATGGTCAAGAGAGTAATCTTGTTATTGGTGATGATAATCTTATTAGAGAGTTTTGTACCATCAATAGAGGCACTGAAAAAGAAAACTCTTTGACGCGAATTGGTTCCAATAATATGCTTATGTCTTATGTTCATATAGCGCATGATTGTCAGCTTGGTAATCATATCATTATGTCAAACAACGCCTCACTTGCAGGACATGTGAGAATTTCTGATTGGGCAATATTAGGTGGATTTGTTCTAGTTAAACAATTTTGTAGTATTGGAAGGCATACCTATGCTGGAATGGGCAGTCAAATCAATAAAGATATCCCCGATTATATGGTTGCAGCTGGAATTCATCCTAAAATTAGAAGTATTAATACTGTAGGAATGAAGCGAAGAGGCTTCAGTGCAAGCTCGATTTCATCTATTAAACGTGCATTTAAAGTTGTTTATAGAGACTCTCAAGGAAGACTTCTAGATCAGGCGCTAAAAGAGTTGGAAGCTTCAGAATCAGATAGTCCTGAAGTGATGCAATTCGTCGAGTGCATTCGCAACTCAAGAGTGGGCATAATGCGTGGCCCAGTAGATGAGTAGATAATCTCAATTAAATCATGTCCAAGTCATTTATAAGGTCAAGCAGTATTGTTTCTGCGATGACCTTTATTTCGAGGATTTTAGGACTAATCAGAGATTTTGTTATTGCACGTTTATTTGGAGCTAATGAGCTAACGGATGCCTTTTTAGTCGCATTTAGAATTCCTAATTTCTTTAGGCGCCTCTTTGCTGAAGGTGCTTTTTCTCAGGCTTTTTTACCTATCCTAGCCGAAACTAAGGCAAATAATAACGATCAAGAGGTTCGGCTGGTTATCAATCATATTTCAACCAAACTTTTAAGTGTGCTAATGATCATCACTCTTATTGCATTAGTAGCCTCACCTTTGGTAATTTTTATTTTTGCATGGGGTTTTTACTTTAAAGCTGACCCTTATCAATTTCAATTAACAACAGATATGCTAAGAATTACCTTTCCGTATCTCCTATTGATATCCCTAACAGCTTTATCAGGCTCAATCTTGAATACTTATGATAATTTTACTGTTCCAGCATTCACTCCAGTACTTCTTAATATTTCATTAATATTAAGTGCGATCTATTTATCTAAATTTTTTGATAATCCTATAATGGCTCTAGCATGGGGAGTATTAATTGGAGGCATACTTCAGCTTGCTTTTCAGATCCCTTTTTTAAGAAAAATTAAAAAATTACCCAAATTACAATTTGGTCATCATAAGACAATTGATACTCTAAAAAAAAGAATGCTGCCTGCCCTCTTTGGAGTTTCGGTCTCTCAAATTAACCTCCTTGTAGATACCATGATTGCCTCGACTCTCATTGCTGGAAGTGTTTCATGGCTGTATTATTCAGATAGGCTATTAGAGCTACCTTTAGCCCTTATTGGCATAGCACTTGCAACAGTTGCACTTGCTAAATTGAGTAATTATCATGCCCTTAAAGATACTGAAAACTTTATTAAAACAATTAATAAGGCGCTGATAATAGCTTTGATTTTTGGACTTCCAGCTTGTCTAGGACTTATTCTTTACTCCAAAGAGTTAATTATGACCCTCTTTCAATACGGTGAATTTAGCGTAAATTCAGCAATAAAAACCTCATACAGCCTTCAGGCCTACGGATCAGGTCTAATGGCGTTTATTGGAATTAAGATTTTTGCTCCTATTTTTCTATCTAGAGGGGATACAAAAACCCCTGTTAAGGCAGGAGTTGTAGCTATGCTTTCAAATATTATTCTAAACTTAATACTTGTCCAATTTTATGGGCATATTGGACTTGCAGCTGCCACCTCAATCTCTGCATTATTAAATGCTTCCATTCTCTACTTCTTCTTAATTAAACAATCAATCTTTAAGTTTGATGCTGCTTTCTATAAAATGTTAACTAAAGTTATTTTTGCAGTAATTATCATGTCATCATATATTATATTTTTTGATTCATCTATTGAGGCTTACAGTGAATCAATATTGATTGATAGATGTGCACTTCTATTCAAATCGATAGGCATATCAGCATCTATTTATTTTTTATCTCTATTTATTTTTGGAATAAGGTTTAAAGATCTATGAATAAAGTTAATTGCATTAAATTGAACAAAAAGCTTGAGGGATTAGACAGGGCTCCTTACCCCGGAGATCTTGGAAAAAGAATATTAGAATCTGTCTCAAAAGAAGCCTGGCAGGAATGGCTTGATTATCAAACAATGTTAATCAATGAAAACAGTTTAAATCTATTTGACGAATCCTCACAAAGTTATTTAAAACAACAAATGGAAAATTATTTTTTCTCTGACGAAGATAATGTCGATAAGATTGCAGGTTATACGCCTAAATGACTTTAGGAAATTAATGCGATATGGCTAATCTTTTCATTATTGCTGCTCCTTCAGGCTGTGGGAAAACTTCATTAGTAAGGGCTTTAATTGAAAGCTCAAATAACCTCTCTGTTTCAATTTCCCACACTACTAGAAAGCCTAGAAAAGGAGAAATTAATAGTAAAAACTACCATTTTGTTTCCAAAAAGAGATTTAGTGAGATGATTTCCGATAATGATTTTGTAGAATACGCTGAAGTGTTTGGAAACATGTATGGAACTGCAAGAAGCAACATCAAGGAAAAATTAGACGCTAATATTGACATAATCCTAGAAATAGATTGGCAAGGTGCGAGACAAGTTAGAGAGAATATGCCTAATTCAATTAGTATCTTTATATTGCCCCCTTCAAAAAATGTTTTACTTCAAAGGCTTATAGATAGAGGTCAAGATGATGATGAAACTATTTCTAAAAGGATGAAAAACTCTGAAAGCGAGATGAGCCACTATGATGAATTTGAATATTTAGTCATTAATGATCAGTTTGATTCTGCGCTCAATGATTTAAAAGCGATTATTCAAGATTGTAGCAATAATAAAAATAATATTGAATTCTCACTTGAAAACCAGATATCAAGACATAGATACTTATTTAAAGAATTGATATAAATAATTTTTTTGGTATAATTTAGGCCTAATTTATCGTATTAAGGAAGTTAATGAGTGATTTTGCATTATCGATAAACAATGTATCTAGAGATCTAGAGGTACAGAAGTACCCACCTATTCTTACACCAGAAGAAGAATACGATTTAGCCATTGAACTTTATGAAAATGGGAGTCTCTCTGCTGCAAAGAAGCTCGTTATGTCTCATATGCGTTTCGTTGCTTTTATTGCTCATGGCTACAAAGGCTATGGATTAGAGCAAGCGGACTTAATCCAGGAAGGAACAATTGGTTTAATGAAAGCCGTTAAACGATTTAATCCACACAAAAAAGTTAGGTTGTCATCATTTGCTGTCTATTGGATTCGCGCTGAGATTCATGAATATATTTTCAAAAACTGGAAAATAGTTAAAGTTGCAACAACAAAAGCTCAAAGAAAACTCTTTTTTAAACTCAAGAAAGCAAAATCTAATATCTTTCAATCACTAACCAATGAGCAGGCAAAAGTGATTGCTGATGACCTTGGTGTTAAGGAAAAAGATGTCATTGAAATGGAATCAAGGCTTCAACTTAACGATGTTGCCTTTGAAGTAAACGATGATGAAGATGCCTTCACGCCAGAACATTATGTTGCAGACCCTGGTAAAAATCCTGAGCAATTAGTCCTCAGTGATAAAAGTCAAGAAGACCAACATAAAAGGCTTTATCAAGCAATTTCTTCACTAGATCAAAGAAGTATCGAAATTTTACAATCTAGGTACTTGAAAGAGGAAAAAGAGACCCTACATACTCTAGCAGTCAAGTATGGTGTTTCCGCTGAAAGGGTTCGTCAACTTGAAAACAAAGCTATAAAAAAGCTTAAAGAACGTCTAGAAGAATAATTTTTCTACGACATTTTTTTTTGTAATACCAGGAGAAAACATGGAAATCCGTCCCCTTCACGATCGCGTAGTCGTTCGTAGAGTAGAAGAAAAGAAGACTACTTCTAGTGGTCTAATAATCCCTGATTCATCAACTGAAAAACCATCTAGAGGTGAAGTTGTTGCTGCAGGAAATGGAAGAATAAGTGCACAAGGAGACTTAATCCCTTTGGATGTTAAGGTTGGTGACACAGTAATGTTTGGACAATATTCAGGTTCTGAAATCACAGTAGGAGAAGAAAAACTTCTCGTGATGAGTGAAGATGAGATTGTCGCAGTAATTGAAGAATAAAGGAGAATTATAATGTCAGCAAAAGACGTAAAATTTAGCTCAGAAGCTAGAGATTTAATGATGTCAGGTGTCAACACCCTTGCAGATGCAGTCAAAGTGACACTTGGACCAAAAGGAAGGAATGTTGTTTTAGACAAATCATTTGGCTCACCAGCTATTACTAAAGACGGCGTATCTGTTGCCCAAGAAATTGAGCTGGATGGTAAATTTGAGAATATGGGCGCCCAGATGGTTAAAGAGGTTGCCTCTAAAACTAATGATATCGCGGGTGATGGAACTACAACTGCAACGGTGTTAGCGCAAACGTTAATATCTGAAGGCGTTAAATCTGTTGCAGCGGGAATGAACCCAATGGATCTTAAGAGAGGAATTGACAAGGCTACTGAAGCAGTTGTAGCGACTCTTCAAAAATCATCTCAGCCGTGTAAAGACAGTGACTCTATTGCACAGGTGGGAACTATTTCAGCAAATTCAGATGTATCAGTAGGTGCTATCATTGCTGAGGCAATGGAAAAAGTTGGAAAAGAAGGTGTGATAACTGTTGAAGAAGGATCAACTCTAGAAAATGAACTAGACGTTGTTGAAGGAATGCAGTTTGATCGTGGATATCTATCTCCATATTTTATTAATAACCAAGAGTCGATGACTGCTGATTTAGAGCATCCTTACATTCTACTTCATGACGCTAAAATTTCAAATATTCGTGATCTTCTACCTGCACTTGAAGCAGTTCAAAAAGCCGGAAAACCTCTATTGATAATTGCTGAGGATATTGAAGGTGAAGCTCTTGCAACACTAGTTGTTAATAACATGCGTGGAATAGTTAAAGTGGCTGCTGTTAAAGCACCAGGCTTTGGTGATCGTCGTAAGGCAATCCTCGAAGATATTGCAGTGCTCACGGGCGGTACAGTCATCTCTGAAGAGGTTGGGTTATCTTTAGAAGGTATTACTGAAGATCAATTAGGTACAGCGAAGCGAGTCGAAATTGGTAAGGACAACACTACAGTTATTGATGGTGCAGGTTCTAAAAAGGATATTTCTGCAAGAATTGGTCAAATCAAAACACAGATTGAAGCAACGAGTTCAGACTATGACAGAGAAAAACTTCAAGAACGCCTAGCAAAACTTTCAGGCGGCGTAGCAGTCATTAAAGTAGGCGCTGCAACGGAAGTTGAAATGAAAGAGAAAAAGGATCGTGTTGATGATGCTCTTCACGCTACTCGCGCTGCTGTTGAAGAAGGTGTTGTTCCAGGAGGCGGTGTAGCATTTGTTCGCGCTATCTCTTCACTTGATAAAGTGAGTGGTGATAATAGCGATCAAGATGTTGGAATCTCAATCTGTAGGCGTGCTTTAGAAGCCCCGTTAAGACAAATTGTAACTAATGGTGGTGGTGAAGCCTCTGTTGTTTTAAATGAAGTCTTGAAGGGTAAAGCAAACTTTGGATACAATGCTGCAACTGAAGAGTATGGAGATATGCTTAAAATGGGTATTTTAGATCCAACTAAGGTTGCTCGTGCTGCTCTTCAGCATGCTGCAAGTATCTCGGGCTTAATGATTACGACAGAAGCAATGGTTACTGATATGCCACAAGATTCTGCCCCAGCAATGCCAGATATGGGCGGCATGGGTGGCGGAATGCCAGGCATGATGTAAATCTGCTGATTTAGAGATAAAAGCCCCATTTTTTGGGGCTTTTTTTTGGTATTATGATTGCCAATCAAATCTTTCATAAACTATGTCAAATTACGACGCATCCTCGATAGAAGTCTTAACTGGCCTGGAGCCAGTCAAAAAACGTCCGGGGATGTATACAGACACAGAAAACCCTAATCATCTTGCGCAAGAGGTTATAGATAATAGTGTCGATGAGGCGGTCTCTGGATACGCAACTCAAATCAACGTTACTCTGCATAAAGACAACTCGATGTCGGTTGAGGATAATGGCAGAGGAATACCAATAGATATTCATCCAAAAGAAGGCACTCCTGCTGTTGAAGTTATACTAACAAAACTTCATGCGGGTGGTAAATTTTCTAATGATTCATACCAGTTCTCTGGCGGTCTTCACGGTGTTGGAATCTCCGTTGTTAATGCCCTTTCAAGCTCTATCGAATTATGGATTAAAAGGGATGCTAAACACTACTTTATGAAGTTTGAATCTAGCGTTAAGTCAAACGATTTAGAAGAAATAGGAACGGTTGGAAAGCGTAATACAGGGACGCTAATCAAGTTTATGCCTGATGCACAGTTCTTTGATTCTGTTAAATTCTCTATTAAAAAATTAAGACACAATCTTAGATCTAAAGCGGTACTTTGTCCTGGACTTGAAGTTAACTTTAAAAATGAAATTGATGAAACTGAGGATAATTGGATTTTTGAGGATGGAATTAAAGATTACCTACAAGCCTCTTTAGATGGGTTAGATTGCGTGCCAAACACCCCTTTTGTTATTTCATTTGGAACCAAAGAGGAGCAGCTAGATTGCGCCCTAACCTGGACCGAAAACACAAGCAATACGACAGCGGAAAGTTTTGTAAATTTAATCCCTACGATTGGTGGTGGAACGCATGTTAATGGACTCAGATCTGGCTTAACTGAAGCTCTCAAAGAGTTTTGTGAATTCAGAAACCTTGTTCCAAAAAACATCAAACTAACTCCTGATGATGTTTGGCAAAGAATTGCATTTGTTTTATCCATTAAAATTCTAGACCCACAATTTTCTGGACAAACTAAGGAAAGGCTCTCATCTCGTGAGTGTGCTTCATTCGTGTCAGGAGTTGTAAAGGATTCATTTAGCCTATGGCTTAATCAGCATACAGACATTGCTGAAAAAATTGCAGAGTTAGCTATTCTCAATGCTCAATCAAGATTAAAGACAGCTAAGAAAGTTGTTCGAAAGAAAATAGTGAGTGGCCCCGCCCTTCCCGGAAAACTCTCAGACTGCACGAGCTCTGATCTTGAACAAACTGAAGTATTTTTAGTGGAGGGAGACTCTGCTGGTGGATCAGCGAAGCAAGCTAGAGATAAAGATTATCAGGCTATTCTTCCCCTAAGAGGCAAGATTCTTAACACTTGGGAGGTAGACTCCTCGCAGGTTCTGGCCTCTAATGAAATTCATGATATAAGCGTTGCTATTGGTTTAGAGCCTGACAATAGTGATCTTTCTGGTTTAAGGTATGGAAAGATCTGTATTTTGGCTGATGCTGACTCAGATGGACTGCATATTGCTACCTTAATTTGTGCATTATTTGTAAAACATTTCCCTAAACTAGTGAGTCAAGGGCATGTCTATGTAGCAATGCCTCCACTCTATCGTATTGATGCAGGTAAACAAGTATTCTACGCACTAGATGATGCAGAGAAAGATCAGATTGAAGCCAAACTAATTAAAGAAAACAAACGACAAAAAATACAAGTTCAGCGCTTTAAGGGGCTAGGTGAAATGAATCCAAAGCAACTTCGAGAAACCGCAATGCAACCAGATACAAGGAGATTGATTCAACTCACCCTGAATCATCCGCTTCAAATTTCAGAAACAATGGACATGCTGCTATCTAAAAAAAGAGCCTCAGACCGAAAATCTTGGCTTGAAACCAAAGGCAATTTAGCGAATGTCTAAAGCTGTAATTCTTCTATCAGGAGGCTTAGATTCAACAACTGTTCTTGCTATAGCAAAATCACTAGGCTATGACTGCTATGAGCTGAGCTTTGATTATGGACAAAAACAAAGATCAGCATGACTAAGGCAGAAATAATTAAAAAAGGCCTTGGTTTCGGAGTAGATTATTCAGAAACTACGAGTTGCTATGATGCTAATACTCTAGGTGAAGCTTGCGGCGAATGTGATGCCAGTGTTCTTAGAAAAATAGGCTTTGAAAATGCTAATGTCCAAGACTCAACTAGGTATCAATAAATATTTAAAAAAATTACGATATTTAAATGTTTTTGAAGATAAAATGTAATCTTTTAAACAATTTAAGGATTTAACTCAAAATGAGTATTGAAGAAAGAGTACGAAAAGTTGTAAGTGAGCAGTTAGATGTTAGTGGTGAAATTGACAATAATGCCTCATTTATCGATGACTTAGGGGCGGATTCACTTGATACTGTTGAACTTGTAATGTCACTTGAAGAGGAATTTGATACTGAAATTGCAGATGAGGAAGCTGAAAATATTACAACGATTCAACAGGCAATCGACTACATTAACGCAAACACGTAATAATCTTCATAAAATCTATTAAGGCGTTTACTTTACTAAGTAACACGCCTTTTTTTACGCATTTTTTTTATTTAAATGGCTTTTAAAATAACTTCCAATTATAGATAAATCTATTATGAACAAAAGAAGAGTAGTGATCACAGGACTTGGCATGGTCTGCCCAGTAGGAAACAATGTAGAAGATTCTTGGAAAAATATCCTCAATGGTGTGTCTGGCATTTCTTTAATTGAAAATCTTGATACCGAAGCGCAAGCAGTTAAATTTGGTGGCGCTGTAAAAGATCTCGATGTTTCTGAGTACTTAAGTCCAAAAGAAGCCAAAAAAATGGATGTTTTTATCCATTTTGGAATGGCTGCTGGAATACAAGCATTCGAGGATAGCGGACTCGAGGTTAATGAGTCCAATGCAGAAAGAATCGGCGTTGCAATTGGTGCTGGTATTGGCGGCATTTCAACTATTGAAAAAACAGCTGACCTTTTTAGAGAAAAAGGACCAAAAAGAATCTCGCCTTTCTTTGTGCCCTCCTCGATCATTAATATGGTCTCAGGAAACATGTCAATCAAGTACGGCCTTAAAGGCCCAAATTTTGCTATTGTGACTGCTTGCACCACTGGAACTCATAACATTGGGGATGCGTCAAGAATTATCGAATATGGCGATGCTGATGTGATGATTGCTGGCGGCACAGAGATGTCCTCAACCAATTGCGGTCTTGGAGGCTTTGCAGCCGCTCGAGCTTTGTCAACAAGAAATGATGATCCACAAACCGCTTCTAGGCCATGGGACGTAGATCGTGACGGTTTTGTTCTTGGTGATGGAGCTGGAGTCGTAGTTCTCGAAGAGTATGAACATGCAAAAAAACGTGGTGCTCGAATCTATGGGGAGCTTTCTGGATATGGAATGAGTAGTGATGCTTACCACATGACACTCCCTTCAGAAGGCGGTGAAGGTGCAGCAAGATGCATGAAAAATGCAATGAATAATGCAGGGATCAGCCCAGATCAACTTGACTACATTAACGCTCATGGCACGTCAACACCCGCCGGAGATATTGCTGAAACTGATGCTGCCAAGCTTGCACTTGGATCTCACTCGAAAAATATCGTTATGAGCTCCACTAAATCTATGACTGGCCACTTATTAGGAGCTGCTGGGGGCATTGAGGCGGTGTTTACTGCCTTGGCAATAAGAGATCAAATAGCCCCTCCAACCATTAACATATTTAATCAAGATCCAAAGTGCGACCTTGATTACGCGGCCAATGAGGCGCGAGAAATGAAGATAAATCACGCGATTTCTAATTCGTTTGGATTTGGTGGGACTAACGGCTCTATACTGATTTCAAAAGCCCCTTAGAGAAACTTTAATTTTCCTCTAGGATAATTGTCGCCGCTTCAGAAAGCTCAGAATCTGGAATGATATTTCTGACAATATTAAAGATTCTTTTAGCGCCGTTAGTGACACTATTAAAGGCTTCTTTTTTATTAATAATTAATTGCCAGCTGTTATCTGTAGATTTAAAGTCAAAAGCACCTCCAATTATTGCCAGGGCTAAGATGGCGCCGAGTAGATATTTAATCATGCTTTATTTTAACTTTAATCTCAATGAGGATAGATTTTACCAATTTTATAGGCATTAAACTGAAATTCCTGACGCTTTCAATAATCCATCCATTTTTGGCTGACTTCCCCTAAAGCTAACATACTGCTCCATAAAATCAAGACTCCCACCAATCTCAAGAATTTGAGCTCTGAAATCGCTAGAAGTTTTAGAACCAATGCCTCCATTTTCCCTTACATACTCGTACGCATCAGATGCCAGCACTTCAGCCCATTTATAGCTAAAATAGCCTGCTGCATAGCCGCCACTGAAGATATGTGAGAATGCATTTAAAAATCTGTTCTCTTTAACAATTGGAATTAATGAAGTCTTTATCCTAATCTCTTCAAGGATGTCATAAGTGTCAGCATCCGAAATATGAGTCTTCATATCCCATAAGGCAAACTCACACTGCCTTAGCATCTGCAGACCTGACTGAAAGTTTTTCGAATCAATTACCTTTAGAAATAGGTCATCAGGGAGCTTTTCTCCAGTTTTCCAATGGCCCGATATCAAGTCAATAACTTCTCTCTCATAACAAAAGTTCTCCATATATTGACTGGGAAGCTCAACCCCATCCCAAGGAACGCCACTAATTCCGGCTGCACAAGGGAATTGCACTTTTGTTAATAGGTGATGGAGCGCATGACCAAATTCGTGAAAAATAGTGACAATTTCATCAAAATCAAATAGGGCAGGCTTATCCTCAGAAGGTGAATTCAAATTACAAACAACAAAAGCAACTGGCAATGAATCTTTGTAAAGCCCTTGATAATCTGACATCCATGCACCCCCACGCTTATTTTCCCTGGCATAGACATCCAGATAAATTCTGCCAATAAGCGCATCATTTTCGTAGAGCTCGATTACCCTCACATCTTCATGATAAGAGTTCTCATCAATTTCAGTTAACTCAACTCCATAGAGATTCTCAATAGTCTTAAAAAGGCCATTGAATACACTTTTTTCAGGAAAGTACGGCTTTAGGTCAGAACTCTTAAAGTTAAATTTTTTCTGTTTTAATTTTTCTGAAAAATACATTAAATCCCATGGCATCAGCTCATGACCTGCGAAGTCTTGTAGCTCTTTTAATTCTGACTTGGCTTGAGGCAAAGATAGATCTATTAGCTTTTCCAGAAAATCAACAACTGCATCTGGGGAGTCAACCATTTTTGATTCAACTGAATATTCTGCATAATTTGAAAATCCTACTAGCTGAGAGAGCTCTGACCTAAGTTCTAAGATTTCATCCATTATTTTGCGATTATCAAACTCCTTCGAAGTAATTCCAACATCAGAAGCTCTAGAAATGTATGCCTTGTATACCTCTTCTCTTAGATCCC
>CABXDP010000022.1 GCA_902511025.1 uncultured Gammaproteobacteria bacterium
GCTGATGAAGATTGCGAGTATGCAGAAGTAATCGAAATAGATCTTGCAGAAATTAAAGAACCAATTTTGGCTTGCCCTAATGATCCTGATGATGTCAGGCTTCTTTCATCGGTAGCCAAAACCTCTATCGATGAAGTCTTTATAGGGTCTTGTATGACGAACATTGGACACTTTAGAGCAGCAGCTCAACTTCTCAAAGATAAATCTGAGCTGAATACTGTCTTGTGGGTAGTGCCGCCAACAAGGATGGACGAAAAACAATTAAAGGCAGAAGGAATTTACGAGACATTCGAGCGCCTGACAGACAGAACTGAAGTTCCTGGCTGCTCTCTCTGCATGGGTAATCAAGCAAGAGTAGAAGAAGGTGCATCAGTTGTATCTACGTCCACAAGAAATTTTCCAAATCGACTTGGTGATAACAGCGATGTCTTTTTGGCATCTGCTGAGGTTGCTGCAATCTCAGCAAAATTAGGTTACATTCCTACTCCTGAGGAGTATCTATCATTAATGAAAGATATTGAACCTTTATCAGGTGAAATTTATCAATATCTTAACTTTGATCAGATTGCAGATTATCAAGAATCTTCATCTAATGTCGCACTCGAAGTAATCCTCCAAAGCTAAAAAAATGGGTATTAAAAAAGAATTACTTGATTTTAGCTTCTTTATACATCACATGTTTTCTAACTACTGGATCAAATTTTTTAACTTCAACCTTTTCTGGATGAATTCTCTTATTTTTTGTTGTAGTGTAATAGTGACCTGTGTCAGCTGAAGAAACTAGTTTAATTTTCTCTCTCATAAATTACTCCTTATACCTTTTCACCGCGACCACGGATCTCTTCTAGAACAGCTTCGATACCCTTCTTATCAATGACACGAAGACCACGCGCAGATAATTTAAGCTTAACAAAGCGATTTTCCGCCTCAACCCAAAAACGATGAGTATGGAGGTTAGGATAAAAACGGCGACGCGTTTTATTATTAGCGTGCGAAACGTTATTTCCGCTTATTGGTCTCTTACCAGTTACTTGACATACTTTAGACATTACGACTACCTAATGAAATTTCTAAAAAGTGAGAATTATACGCAAAAAAATGCAGTTTTTTTAAATAAATTTTATATACTTTATTCATAAAAACGGTATCATACCAATCTTTTGGAGGGATGGCAGAGCGGTTGAATGCACTGGTCTTGAAAACCAGCAAGGGCTAATACCCTTCCAGGGTTCGAATCCCTGTCCCTCCACCATGCAAACCCCTCTACTAAAGCATCCTAAAAAAATTGTTGCATTAAAATGTGTCTGAATAGTGCTACTTTTGGCTACTTAGTGCAACATTAGTGCAACAATTTTTGAAGCGCTTATAACTAATTCAAAAGAGGCTCTTTTTCTAGAGATTCTGCTAAAGTCTCTTTGATAATTTCTGCAGCTTTAACTTTTCCAGAACCCATAATCTTATTCATTAGTGGTTTAACTCCATTTTGATCTAAAAACCTTGATATATGGTAATCTTCCCAAAATTGCATTTGCTCATAATCATCAATTATTGAGTACTCAATTTTTCTAATACCCCATTGGGAACGACCCTCTGCCCTTGCTCTTTCTTTTATATTCCCCCTTCCAATATATATTATCTCTTCTGCTTCATTCAAATAACGATAAATACCCTTTATTGAGTGATCTAGATTATCAATCAATGCATAATCTAGAGTATTTTCAAAAATTGGAGATAAGTCGACATAATATATATTTGGATCTTGCTTATATTTCTTTATTTCAAACATTCGATTTTGCTTAATAGGGTCCTGTTGTATTTTCTTAAGAATTTTTTTCTTATTAATTAGCTCACCTGCATTAAGTGACCTTCCTGCACATGTAAAGCCAGTCTTCTTTGCATTATTTTTTATAATGCCAAGTGAACCAAATTTACCAAGTTCATCTAGGAATGAAAATCCAAGTTGGTATTCATTCTCAGGATTATCAAAAAACTCAATTGCTTCCTTTTCAACCAAACTATTATCTTTAATAAATTTGGCTGAAAAAGAAATACCAGATTTTGAAATTGTGAGCAATGATTTGCTATTTGGTATTCTATCTAATATTATCTTTTTCCACATATTACACCTCCTCTATGTCATTTAGTTTTAAAGAATATTCAAGTCCAGGTATCTCTGGAATAGATTCACCACTAGCTCTTTGAAGCCCCTGGAAGGTATCATAAATTAGGCTAGAAAGTTTTTCACTATCCTGCGCTTGAACATTAAAGTATTTATATATCCAATCTTGAGCTTTTTTGTTTGCATCCTTTCTTTTGTGATAAAGGTCAACTAGAGCACGAAATTGATGAGTGAATTCTTTACTACATAAATGCTTTATTAAAAGCTCACCTGCACTCTTTTGGTGTGCTCCAATTTTGTTGAATTTATAAGTTTTACACATTGCCTCCCTCATGAAAGGAATGGCAAATTTGAATGTTTCAGGAGTGCAAATTACAATAGCATATTTTCTTGCTTCTATAACTACTTCATCTTTTGGCATAGCTTGTGTAATAAGAACTCCTGCATCAACATTCAATTCTCGCATCTCATCTTTTAGTTTTGGTAGCCAAGAATTTGAATATGATTTAGTTCTTTTGCATTCGAATAAAATTGTGCCAACCTGAGTATTCTGGTAAACCACTTTTTGAACTATATCTGCACCATTAGCTCCGTTATTAATATCCTGAATATCATCAGCAGTAAATGCGTTAATTAGCCATTCCTTGACAACCTGCTCTAAAGCCTCACCCTGAAGTTGCATTGAACCTTGTGAGAGTTGTTGACGTTGTTTTTCGTTGGCAGCTTTTTGCTGATTTAAGAGAATATCCTTCTCTTTTAATTTAAGTTCATAGTCACTTTTCACTTTATTTTCTGCAGCTTGTATAGCCTTTATTTTTTCTAGCTCTCGCTCTGCACTAATCCGCTGAACCTCTTTATCAATTTCTTGTTTATTTTTTCTATCAGATTCATCTTTTAGTCGAAGCGACTCTTTAACAAAATCTTTTTTAAATTGTTCTTTAAGTTTTTCTTCTGAGTCTTGCGTTGCTCTAATAAGTTTAGATTGAAAATCCGCTTCTTCCTTATTCTTCATCTCTTGAAGAGATTTTTGCATAGCAATAGTTTCTTCATTTTTTTGCTTCCATTTATTTTTTGCAAACTCTTCAGCTCTTTTAGTTCTTTCAAGATCCTCATTAAATTCATGTTGGCAATTTGGGCATATTGTTGTGTTTGTCATTTCTATTGTTGTATTGGTCATTTTATTACTCCGGTTAAATTAAATATGTTTTCAAATGATTCTTTAGCAGAATCCAGTCATTAGATAATCAAAGTTCTAGTCACTAGTGTCTAGTTTTGTTTGACGGTGCTAGTATTTCTAAGTCAAAAGGTAGCTGAGCTAGAGCTAATAAAAGTATCTCTTTTAAAGAAAGAGAATCTATAAGTTTAAAAGCCTCACGTTCAGTATTTGCAGGAAGGGTAAGCAAGACATCTACATTGACTAGAACTTCTTGAATTTTTCCATTCTTAGCTTTGTGAATCATTAAAGTTTTTTCATTACTTACCTCCATTGCTCTCCTCCTCTTTGCTATCAATAAAATGCGCTTTCATATATGCATCTATATCTGATTGTCGATATCGAATAGCCCCAGTATTTAACTTGACAAAAGGTAAATCAATGCCTTTGCCTTTACTTCTAGAGTTGGCTAAAGACTTTGCACTTATGCGAAGTTGTTTAGCTGTCTCTTGAGGTGTTCTATATATCTCATTTGTCATAATTACTCCCTGTATAGTGAAAAAAATTACTTCATTGTTGAAGTAGCTAATACTTTCCATTTATGAAAAGATAAGAGCATTTAATATCAAAAGTGATTTAAACCTCTTTACGTAAACTTTACGAAAAGTGGAAAGTCGCGTAAAGTTCAGGGCAGTCCTAGCTAAAATAAGTGTAGCAATGCACCTATAAGAAAAAAGATATTGATATGAAGTATGTAGTAAGCCAACTAGTAACTGAAAATAAAAAAAAGTGTATTAAGATTTTAGAAACAATACTTAAGCTTCAAAATGAGAGTGTTGAAAGGATGCTTGATGTTGTAAAAAGTGATTGCCAAAATAAACTAAAAATAAACAGTATTCTTGGCCCACCTACTCTTGAAGAATGGAAATCTGTTTACACAAAATTAGGTTGGGACTACATTGAAGCTGAGCAAATGTTTGTAGACCCTGTTCCTAGGACTTTGCCAACATTATTTTCAAAATCTGGAAAAGAAATTTTTCCTAGAGAGGGCAAAAAAGAACAATATCATCCCAATGCTTTTTACGATGAAATGGTTGGCAATTATGAGACTTACAAATTTTGTAAAAGAGAACATTATGAAACTTTTGACGTAATTCGAAGTATAGAGCCAATTAGAGAAAATCTAGACTTTCTGGATTATGAATATATTGAACATGATGAGGCTTTATGTTTTTTACTCGGTATAAATGCAAATCTACCGAGCTCCTTAAGTTTATCTGACGAAAAACTCATTACCGTACTTAACTATGAAGATGACCCTTATGATCAAAATGTTAATAATTTTTTATTCAAATCAAAACAAAACAAAAAGTTACTAAGAAAATTTGGAACTCCAACAATAAACACCAAAGAGTTTATTGAGTGGACGTTAGAACAAGGATATATTGAAGAAGCCAATAAAGATTATCTAAGGAACCTAAATGATGACCCTTATGAAAAAGAATTTAGTGAGCTTCTATATAAAGAGTTAATGGATAGAAGTCTAATATCTGGTGAATACTATGAAAAATGGCAATGGAGAACTAATTTTAATTCTCTTCATTTTCTAATAAAGAGTCTTTGGTTAAACACAATTCCTATCAAATGGTATGCAAGATATCCTGAAAAAGATCCAAGCGAAAGTCGGGGACCTGATTGGAATGAAATTATGCATTACTTTTATTATCCAGAGAATAAAACTGATATAAGACAGCAAGTTCCAAAGGGAGCTGTGGCAAAAGAAGCTGAAATAGAAAATATAATTGATTTACTGCTTGATATTGACAATCCAAATGCAGAAAGAGTGTTTTTTAGTTAATTTATCTTTAAAATATTTTTTCTCTTCACTTGATTAACGAAATTTGAAGTTATAATGCTTCCTTTTAATTGGGCTGGATAGGTTTTGAGTGGGCTCCATAATGCAACATTAGTGCAACATTGCTTCTACAGGTACTACTAATAAAGGAAAGTGTCAGGGTTCGAATCCCTGTCCCTCCACCATTAAACTCCTCTTTTTTTAATTCATCTCAATCTTAACAATAACTAACTATCTCATTCAATGACAGGGTTATGAGAAACAAGTAAAATTGATAGATATGACAATAAATTACAAAGCAATTCTTTTTGGATCCATTGGAACAATAGTTGAAACTTCTGAGCTCCAACGCAGATCATTTAATCAAGCCTTTTCTGAAGCAGGTCTTGACTGGAATTGGACACTTGAGGAATATCAAAAAATGCTCACCAAGTCTGGTGGACGAAATCGGATAAATGATTTTGCAAATCAGCGTGGAATTAAGGTCAATGCCGATGCACTTCATCTAAGAAAAACTGAGATCTTCGACGGCATGATGAACGATGAAAAAATCTCTCTTCGCGCTGGAGTTGCTAATTTAATTAGTTATGCTCTCGATAATGGTATTCATCTGGCATTCGTAACGAGTACCTCTGAAGTCAACATTGACGCTATGTTCTTTGCACTGAATAACCAAATTAAAAAAAGTGACTTTAGTTTCATTGGCAATGACAAGCTTGTCTCTCAGCCAAAACCTAATTCAGAGATTTACCTCAAAGCCCTCTCTGAGCTTAAACTTAATGCAGAGGATTGTATTGCAATAGAGGACACCGAAGTCAGCATGAGATCAGCAATTGATGCCAACTTAAAATGCATTGCATTTCCTGGGGCAATGGCTCATGAAAACGACTTTAGCGATGCTTACCTTGAAACCAGAGATCTTTCTCCAAGTCATTTATTTGAAAATCAGATTTAACGCCAAAAGAAAATTCAATACTTATTTATGTACTCTAAATCAATTTATAAAAATAAATTAAATCATTTTTTGACTCTAGTTCTCATGTCTTTATTAATACTCACATTCAATACAAAGACTTTTGCAGATGATGAGACTCTCTCTTACCCATTTAATGCTGACAGTGGAAGATACTGGCAATACGTTAGTGACCGCGTTATGGGTGGAGTCTCAGATGGTCAAGTGGCACTTGAGCAAGATGGAGAAATGTATTATGCGAGACTTACGGGGAACGTTAGCACCGCAAATAATGGTGGCTTCATACAGTTGCGCGCTAGTGTCTCATTTGCAAACTCAGAAAAAGAGGGAAAAAACCTCCAAGGTGTTCGTCTTAATGTAAGAGGAAATGGAGAAACCTACTACATACATATTAGAACCAATGAAAGCTGGTCTCCCTCTGACTATTATGCTACAACGTTCAAAGCTGATCTAGAGTGGAAAATGATTGACCTACCTTTTAAAACATTTAAAAGGAGATGGTCAAAGGGCTCAGTTCTTGATCCACAAAAAATTAGAAGCTTTGGTATTGTTGCCTATGGCAGAGATCATATTTCAGATGTTTCAATATCCACCATAGAGTTCTACTATTAAGGATATGAGTCGGTATGTTGATTTAATCAAGAGAGCTCATAAAGGCGAATGTATCCTAATTGATGGAGCAACTGGAACTGAAGTTGAGAGAAGAGGTGTCCCACAACTCGATAATGCATGGAATGGAGGAGGCGCTTTAAGTCACCCTGAAATTGTAAAACAAATTCATAAAGACTATATCAAATCAGGTGCTGAAATTATCATCAGTAATACCTTTGCAACGACTAAACATGCACTCAAAGATGCTAACCAAGAACATAACTTTGAAGCTTTCAATAGGCGAGGTGTGGAGCTTGCCATACAGGCTAGAGAGGAGCTGAGTAATAATAGCATTCTTGTCGCTGGAGGAATCTCATATTGGACTTGGACTGGCAATAAGCCCTCACTGGAAGAACTGAGATTATCAGTTTCTGAGCAAGCACTAATTATGAGAGATGCCGGAGCAGACCTTATTATGCTGGAAATGATGATTGACATCGAGCAAATGATTACAACAATTGAGGCTGCAAAATCTTCAGAACTTCCACTTTGGATTGGGCTGACCTGCGAGCCTAATGAGTCAAATGAGATGTGTTTGCGTGATGGAGATAGACTTGAAACTGTTATTAATGTGATTAAACCTTACAATCCGGATGTAATTAGCATCATGCATACAGAGGTTGAGTACGTTGATCGGTGTTTAGAGACTATGCAAAGCCAATGGAGTGGCTTGATTGGGGTTTATGCTCATTCGGGTAAATCGGTGAGTGGAGAATGGACATTTAATAATGTCATTTCAGCGCACGAATACTGTGAATATTCTGCGCAATGGAAGGAAAAAGGGGTAAGTTTCATTGGTGGTTGCTGTGGCGTCCACCCTGAACATATTGACTTAATGCACAAAAATTTATTTAAGTGAGCTAATTAACCTTGATTGGCAACTCAGACAACAAGTCGATGACTTGAATGTAGCCATCTGGTCCAAGACCAGCAACAACAGAATCAACTGCCGGAGAAATAAAAGAAACATGACGAAATGATTCTCGTAAGTGTGGATTGGAAATATGTAACTCAACCTTATATCCTGAATATGACTTTAATGCATCATGAATCGCAATTGATGTGTGAGTATAAGCGGCGGCATTTATTACGATTGCGTCAATTTTATTGATGATTGCATCTTGAATCCATTCAACAATCTCGCCTTCGTAATTAGACTGCATAAATTTGACAACATGTCCAACTTTTGCTGCTTTTTCTTGGCAATCTTTAGAAATACCTTCTAAAGACTTTTTTCCATAAATTTCAGGCTCTCGAGTACCTAAGAGGTTTATATTGGGACCATTGATTACGTATATATTCATCTAATTATTACTTAGTTTCTTGTTAATCGAATTGATAGCAAGGACATAGCCATACTTACCGAGTCCGCTGACCAAGCCCACTCCACTATCATTCCCCGTTAAAGGCGTACTGGTTCTCTGTATGAATATATTTTCAATACGAACTTCAATAACTGGCTTGCCTTGATTAGTAATTTTATTTATTGCTGCGCTAAAAGCATCATAATCTATAAATGAAGATTTTGAGAGCCCAGCTGGATTAATTATGAATGCATCAAAATTACTAATATCATCAACCAAGGCCCTCAAAAGCTCAGATTCATCATCATTTTGACGAAAATCCACTTCGAGACCAAATTCGCCTGAAGTCTCAATGCATTTTTGCTCTATACCAAACAAAGATAAGTCATCATTGGCTACCTCATTATGATCACTCAAATCTGATAATCCTGGTCCATTTATTATTAATAATTTACCGTTATTCATTTATTGATTTAGTCCATCATTTTATAAAATTAACAAATATTTCGTGCAATATGGCCTATCTAACACTCTGGGATATTATATATACCTCAAGGTTTAATGTATATGGGCTTAATCTTACTCTTTTGAAAGAGTCTAGTTAAGAACTAAATTTATATAGTTAATTTTTTACTAAAGAGTCAATTAATGGGCGGTAGTATGAAAATGGAGGATGTTCTCTATCTGGATCTTTCCCCTCTTCATCCCAATATCTTAAATTTATACAGTGATCTAAATAATCATTATTTTCAAATTCTTCTATTTCCTTCTCATTCATTGGTCCACCCTGAAGATCAAGAGTATGAACTGAGGCTGCAGATAGGCGCTCAAAATAATCTGCTTTAACTGCACACAAATAACGTTTTGCTGCAACATGCTGACGAATTGGTTCAACAACAGATGTTGGAAAATAATCCTCAAGAAAATTAGCGCCCGCCTCCTCATGAAAGTTGTTCACTCCCTTTGCCAAAGATGACTCAGGAATTTCGTTTTTGTAATGACCTATATCATGAAGAAGGGCTGCCACTATTTGAGCACTATCAGCGCCAGCCTCTTCAGCACATTGGGCCGTTTGAAGCATGTGCTGTGCCATCGTGACCTGCTCACCAAGGTATGATTCAGCGCCGCGTCGAAGAAAAATATCTTCAATAAAGTCTACAACGTTTTGCGAAGTAATCTTACTCATTTTTTTTCTTCTAATGTATTTAGGAGACTGTAAAGTCCATCTAAATCCGTATAAGCCCCCTGAAGATGGCGCTTTCCAGTTTTTGAAAATTTAGTTCTGGCGTGCATTACTCGAGTGTTATCAAACAGCATTAAGTCTCCCTCAGAGAGCTTGAATTGGATCTTTAATTCATCTCTCTCAATGACCTCACTCCAGTGACGATAAGCTTTATAAAAAGATCTCATTTTATCTTTTGGCACTTTAATCGTATCAATAGAGCGGTTGTTATATCTGACCTTGATGATTTCATGATTGTCATTTAACTCGATCATCGGGACCCTTGAGCGGAGATCAGTTTTAGAGTCAGAAAATCGATAATTGATCCAGCTACTTGTCAAAGTCAGAAAGTTCTCTTCATTTTCATCACGAAGAATTGAGGCCGCTTTGAATCCGTCAACTAAGATCGAATCTCCACCCTCAGTAGAACTCTCGAGACAATGCAGCAGCTGCACTGTTGGGACGGGATCTCGGTATGGGTTGTCGGTGTGGGACCCAAGCCCTAGATTGGTATAGGCCAGATTATTTGGGTTGATTTCAGATCTCACCTCAAACAATGCTCCATAGTTGGTCTCCCGAGTATAGCCCATTGCACTGATGACTTTTAATACTTGTCCTTCAACTGTCGGAACATCTGTTAAAACAAAAAAACCTATATCTCTCAAAGAGCAAAGCGCTTTTAATTTTGTGTCATCCTTGGACATTGAATCATAGTCAATAATTGGTAGTCCATTCTCAAAACTATTTTTTTGCCAGAGCGTTTTTTGTTTCTCGCTCCTGTCATCAAAGTGGTTATTGAGTTCATAGCAATTAGAGCACAGCCACTGTTGCGTGAAGACTGACAGGTGGTCTTCAGGTTTAAATAGTACACAGACATTTCCCTCATCATCCATGTAAGCCTTGTCTATTGATACACTAGAGGGTAGATCTTTAACGCTGAAGAGTCTTTGGCCATTATTCTCGTTTCTTGATTCAGGCATCTGGCAGTGATCCCTGAGCCAATAGCTGAAGAGTGAGCTTTTATTCCCATCCTTCCAGTCAATCACCAGCTCGTCGCCGACTATAGAAATTTTTTTGATTAAATCGATTGTATCACCTTCATGAATCAAGCTTTAAGAGTTCGGAATGACTCTACATTGCCATATTTTTACTTTTGGATTGTTGTCCAAAGAATGAGACCTCTTTAGGGTACTCTGGCAACTCAACACTATAGCTTGTACACCTTACAGTTCCAGTTTCTTTTCCTCTAACAACCATTCCAACGAGATCACTAGGGAGGTGGTTTGGTGATAGAGCCACTGCATCCTCAGCCTTATAGGTAACAATAAAGAGTGATCTTGAATGCTGCGATAAATTAGGCGCAGACCCGTGCAGTAACTTTGAATGCATGAGGCAAGCCGAGCCAGCCTTACCAGTGCAGCTTAATGCCTTATCCTTATTCAACTCCATAACCTTGTCATCCACTGCCCCTGTAAAAACACCGTTCTGCCAATGGGAGTGCAGCGGTCCGTTATGTGTCCCTGGGACCACCTCTAATGGACCATTATCCAGAGTCACGTCATCCAAAAAATAAAGAACCGTCATTATGTCTTCATTTGAATGTGGCTCAAAAGGAAAGTCTTGGTGGAACTTGACTTCCGTTCCAGCGCCAGGCAACTTGAGATTTATTTTGTTGCCCAGGTGAGTGATATTTGGACCAAAGATCTCAGTAACCAGATCCAGTGCGTTATTGTCTTTGACAACATCAAGGCATATATCAGAAATCTCTGCTGGAGAGGTAATCCTTCTCACCGCAGGCGTTTCTGGGGAGTGAGTGGTTGGCTCGAGATCAAAACGAGGCCTTCCATCCAGGATTCTGCCAAAAGGCTCTTTATGTTTTTTACTCTCCTCAACCCACTTGGACAGCTCATAATTCAATGATACGAGTTGTTCACTAGAAATGGCATCTTCAAAGAAGAGGTAGCCATCCCTATGAAACTTTTCTATCAAACCTTTTTTGTCTTGCATATCAAGCCTCCTAAATCGCATTATGAACCAAACTCAAGAAAAAATAAAGAAAAATTTAATGGCTGATTAGAAAGAATATAAAATCATTGCCATGGAAATGCTATTTGAAAATTTAAACTTTATGCACTGGCTAGTTCTCGGGCTTTCACTTATCATCCTTGAACTTTTTTTGTGGACCGTCTTTCTGCTCTGGATTGGGGCCTCTGCTATTACAGTTAGCATCTTTTTCTATCTTATGCCAGATACCTCATGGCCAATACAACTTCTCATTTTCGTTGCACTCTCTTTAACTTCAACCAGTCTTGCGAAACGTTACTACCCCGTTAAAACTGTTGACGATGAACTGCACGAGAAAGCCAAAACCTACATCGGAAAAGAGTGCAAGGTCAGCTCCATTGATGATGGGGCCATTAAGGTTAAGATAGGCAACTCGCTCTGGTTCGCGAAGGGCACAGAACTGAGCGTTGGTCAGATCGTTAAAATAATTGATGTCGAGTCTTCGACTTTCATAGTCGAGCCAGTCGACTCTTAACTGGGTTAGCTGATTCCGTACTGAGACCTGTAGCTCTCTATAGCATTTAGTACCTTCGAGTCATTGCTCGACCTCAAATAGTCAATGATGTGTGACAGATTGATGATACTCAATACTGTCATTCCAAAAACCTGCTCAACCTCCTGGATAGCAGAGAGCTCTCCCTTGCCTTTCTCTTGACGGTCAAGCGCCACAATGACTCCTTTGGCGTTAGCCCCACAATCATTGATAATATCTTGAGCTTCTCGAATCGCAGTGCCCACTGTAATGACGTCATCGATGATGAGGATGTCTCCCTCTAAAGGATGCCCAACAATGCTTCCGCCCTCACCATGATCTTTTGCCTCTTTTCGATTAAAGCTGTAAGGAATGCTCTGATTAAATCTATCATTCAATGCAATAGAGGCAGCAGATGCAAGAGGAATGCCTTTGTAGGCCGGACCAAACAAAACATCAAACTTAAGACCGCTCGCCTCTATGGCCTGGGCATAGAATTTTCCAAGCTCAGACAGATGGCTACCTGTATTAAAGAGTCCTGCGTTGAAAAAATACGGACTCACCCTTCCAGACTTGAGAGTAAACTCACCAAACTTTAGAACGCCAGATTCCAATGTGAAGTCTACAAAATCCTTCTGATACTGTTCCATCAAATATTCCTAAACAATTAAAATGAGAGCAATGAGAATTATAACAATTAATGTCAATGGAATTCGGGCCGCTGAAAGAAAAGGCTTCTTCGATTGGCTAAAAAAACAAAACGCTGACGTTGTCTGCCTCCAGGAGATTAAGGCGCAAGAGGAACAGCTCGATGATCGCTTTTATCCCGATGATATGCACACCTTTTATCACAGCGCTGAGCGAAAAGGTTATAGCGGAACTGGGCTCTATTGTAAATCAAAGCCCGATAGGATTTCTTTTAGTCGGTGGGATGACATGAACTCAGAGGGCAGAATTATTCAGGCCGACTTTGGTGACCTCAGCGTACTATCAATCTATCTGCCGTCTGGATCATCTAAAGAGGAAAGGCAGGCTCTAAAAATGGAGTTCATTTATGAGCGTTTCCTGCCCCACTTAAAGGGCCTGCAAAGAGATGGAAGGAAATACATCATTTGTGGTGACTGGAACATCGCCCACAAAAAAATTGATTTAAAAAATTGGCGCTCGAACCAGAAGAACTCGGGCTTTCTTCCAGAGGAGCGAGCCTGGCTCGACATCCTTTATGACGAGGTAGGCTTTATAGACTCCTTCAGAGAGGTTAATCAGGAAGAGTTTCAGTTCACCTGGTGGTCCAACAGAGGTCAGGCCTGGGCCAACAATACCGGATGGAGACTTGATTATCAGGTGGTCAGTTCAAACCTTGCTGGGGCTGCGCGATCCTGCGAGATCTATAGAGATGAGCGCTTCTCAGACCACTCTCCGTTGACTATTGATTACCAACTATGACAGAGACCAAACAATTCCGAAAAATTCAGAGCTTTGTGAAACGCTCAGGAAGACTCTCCAAAGGCCAATCACTAGGACTCAATGAGCTATGGGCTGATTACGGGATTGATGTTGACAAGACGCTTCTAAACTTTGAGGAAGTGTTTGGCAATCATAGC
>CABXDP010000023.1 GCA_902511025.1 uncultured Gammaproteobacteria bacterium
AAAGCCATGAATAGGTCTTTTGTGAGCGTTATTCTTGGAGGATTTGGAGAGCTTTCAGGTCCACAAATGGAGATTGAGGGTGAGCAAAATGCTATTGAAGCTGATGAAGTGGCTTCGGTTCTAAATGACGCTGACAGTATTATAATAATTCCAGGCTACGGAATGGCTGTAGCACAAGCCCAACAGTCTGTCTCTGAATTAGTGCGTAAGTTAAGAGATCAAGGCAAAGATGTACGTTTTGCGATTCATCCAGTTGCTGGTCGTTTACCTGGCCATATGAATGTTCTTCTAGCAGAGGCCCGAGTGCCATATGACATTGTTTTAGAGATGGATGAGATTAATGATGACTTCCCTGACACCGACGTAGCTATTGTGATTGGATCTAATGACATTGTGAATCCTGCTGCTCAAGACGATCCAAATAGTCCAATAGCTGGAATGCCTGTTCTAGAATGCTGGAAGGCTAAGCATGTGTTTGTCTCTAAAAGAGGCCAGGGAACTGGATATTCAGGGATTGAAAATCCGTTATTCTTTAAGGAGAATACAAGAATGTTTTATGGAAATGCAAAAACATCAATCGATAAACTTTTACCAATGATTAATTAATTATTGGTAACAAGTAGCTTGTTTTAAGATGGCTTATATCCTAGATATAGTAATTCACTATTCCGTATGTGTATAACCCTGTAAAGATTATATTAATCCACTTCAATTGCTTCTCAGTATGAAGCCAAGCACAGTAGACCCATATTAAGCAAAAAGGGAGTCCAATAAACATTGTGTAAGGATACAAGTCATTGATAATAGCTATAGTACTTAGGATGCCCAGAAATAGTGCGAACCACTTTAACTGTTGTTCATATTTTGCAAAACGCATAATTGAGGCTCTTCCTTCTATATTAATTGAAGGGAATCGAAGTCACTTTTGCAGACCTTAAACCCCATGGAGTTTCAACAGTTACCTTTGAGTTAATTTCATTATGACCACTGTCTATTGTTGCCATTGCCATATTAATTTTTAATCGTGGTGAATAGGCTGCACTTGAAACTTTACCGCAAATTTGATTATCACTCATGACCTGCCATGGACTAGCACAACCACCAATAAATGGGTTACCATCGACAATAAGTCCAACAAGTTTTTTGGTGACACCTTCAGAGCGTATCTTATGAAGAGCTTCTCTGCTAAGATATTCAGCCTCCTTGTCCAGTTGACAAAAATTACTCAATGGGAGCTCTAACGGGTTACTGTTGATATCCATATCATTTCCCCATGAAAACAGTCCTGATTCAACCCTTTCAATATTGTTTGGTGTTCCTGGTTTTATGTCATATTTTTTCCCAGCGTTAGCAACAATGTCCCATAGCTTTTCACCTTTTGAGCCATCACGAAGATAGAGCTCAAAGCCTCCCTGTTTACTCCATCCTGACTTTTGAACAATTAGAGGTATTCCTTCAAGTTCGTATTCTCTAAAAAAGAAGTACTTAACATCTTTAACCCAGTCTCCAAATAAACCAATCATTAAAGGTAAATGGTTAGGGCCTTGAATTGCTAAGGGGGAGACATCTGGCTCACAAATATTAACATCCCATCCAAGTCCACAGGAAAGGCCACGGGTCCAAAGGAGCACATCACTGTCTGCAATCGATAGCCAAAAATGACTCTCACCCAGTCTTAAAATGATAGGGTCATTGATAATTCCACCATCTTCATCAGTAATCAGAGCATATTTTCCTTGACCAATCTGGAGTTTTGAAAGGTCTCTTGAGGTAATGTATTCAACAAACCTGTAGGCGTCACTTCCAGTAATCTCAACTTGGCGTTCAGCGGCAACATCCCACATGGTGACATTATTCATTAGGTTCCAGTAATCCGCTTCAGCTCCCTCATAAGAAGTGGGCATGATCATGTGGTTATAGATTGTAAATGTTTTGGCGCCTGCTTTCAGAGTAGACTCATAATAGGGCGACTTTCTTAAGCGATCTGATAGAGTAAAGTTGACATGTCCTTCCATTTGCAAACTCCAAAAAAATGTACTGAACGAGTAAAACTTGTTCAAGGATAAAAAATTCGTATTTTATACCTATTTTTTTAGAATTTCCAACTATAAATTCTTTGCTGGAATACCGCTCACCTCAAGCCATTTTTTAAATCTTTCTTGTATCTTGTTGAGTTCAGTTTCACTATTCCCCTCAAAGCGTAATACTAGGCATGGAGTTGTATTCGATGGTCTAACAAGCCCCCAGCAATCGTCATAGTCTACTCTGAAACCATCAATGGTATTAACACTAGCATCAGGAAAATCTATATTATTCGATAACGATTCCATTGCCTCATATTGCTGACCATGCTTCTCAAAGTTGATATTAATTTCTGGTGTGCTCAGATTGACAGGCAACTCATCGAAAATCTCCGAGCATGTCTTGTCACTTTTAGAGACAATCTCCAGCAGTCTTGCACCGGTATATAGCGCATCATCGAAACCATACCATCGCTCCTTAAAAAAGATGTGGCCTGACATCTCTCCAGCGAGCTCAGCATTGGTTTCTTTGAGTTTTTTTTTGATAAAGCTATGTCCAGTTCTGGATAGGATCGGATTGCCACCATTCTCAGAAATAAGCTTTGGTAGAAGAGCAGTGCATTTGACATCGTAGATGACTTTTGCACCCTTATTTCGACTAAGTACGTCCATTGCATAAAGCATCATTTGGTGATCAGCCCATATGACCCTTCCGTTATTATCTACCACTCCAAGTCTGTCACCATCACCATCAAAAGCAAGACCTAAATCAGCATCGGTTTCAATGACTTCTTGGATGAGATCCTCCAAGTTTTCAGGCTTTGAGGGGTCAGGATGATGGTTAGGAAACCTACCATCAACTAGACAAAATAATTTAGATACTTTTACTCCTAAGGCTTCGAAGAGTTTGGGTGCGATACTGCCCGCAACTCCATTTCCACAATCGATCACTACCTTGAGCTCTTTCTCTAATTTTATGTCTGATTTAATGGTGTCAATATAGTCCTGATTAATGTTAATAGAGGTTGATGTGCCGTGACCATTTGAGAAGTTGCTCTCTAAAATTCTTGATTGCAAATCTTGAATTCTCTCTGCAGATAAGGCTTCCCCAGCAATCATAATCTTTAAACCATTATATTCAGCTGGATTGTGTGAGCCTGTAATCATGACTCCTGATGAAGCTGCTTTCGTATGAGTTGCGAAATAAACAACTGGGGAGGGCACCATGCCAATGTTCACAACATGGCAACCACTCTCTATAAGGCCCGAAATTAGAGCCTCAGAGAGTTCTGGGCCTGATAATCTGCCATCTCTTCCAACCACAACCCCTCTTTCGCCTTTTTCAATGGATTCACTGCCAACAGCCCTACCTATCAGCTTTACAATTTCGGGTGTTAATTCTGTTTCTACAATGCCTCTTACGTCATAGGCTTTAAAGATTGAACTTGGGATTTTCATGAAATTTTTTGTTTATTTAGAAGCGTGATATTTTACAGCATCTAAAGTTCAAAAATATAACACGACCTGCTTGGTATCTCTAACTTTTTTAAGGGATAATAACAATCCTATTTTTTACAAAAATGAGATTTTATGTCTGAAAAAGATATTGACCCCCAAGAAACTATTGAATGGTTAGAGGCCTTTAGATCGGTTGCTCGTTTTGGAGGGGAAGATAGAGCCAAATACATTCTTCAAAAGCTTATGGACATGGCGCATGAGGATGGTATGGATCTGCCTCAGGGTGTCAATACAGCCTATTTAAACTCCATTCCAGTTGAAAAGGAGAGTGAGTTAGTTGTGATGCACAAAATTGAACATCGTATTAAATCAATCATCCGGTGGAATGCGATGATTATGGTGGTAAAGGCAAATCAAGTTTCATCTGAGCTGGGTGGCCATATAGCCTCATTTGCATCTAGTGCGACTTTGTATGAAGTTGGATTTAATCATTTTTATCGAGGTAATGATTTAGATCAGGGCGCGGATCTCATATTTTTTCAAGGCCATATCGCTCCTGGAATATACTCACGCGCTTATCTTGAAGGGCGTATATCTGAAGATCAAATGTTGAACTTTAGACAAGAAGCTAATAAAGAGGGTCTATCTTCTTACCCACATCCATGGCTCATGCCAGATTTTTGGGAGTTCCCAACAGTCTCAATGGGTTTAGGCCCAATCATGTCCATATTTCAAGCTCGTTTTATGAAGTATTTGCAGCATCGCGATATTGTTAAAACTGACAAGAGAACCGTATGGGCATACTTGGGGGATGGCGAAACTGATGAGCCTGAATCTCTTGGCGCCATATCTCTTGCTGGACGAGAGAAACTTGATAACCTAATATTTGTTATCAATTGTAATCTTCAACGCCTAGACGGACCCGTGAGGGGAAATGGAAAAATTATCCAAGAGCTAGAAGGCATGTTTAGAGGTGCAGGCTGGAACGTGATTAAAGTTATTTGGGGAAGAGGATGGGATAAGTTGCTCGCAAATGATACATCTGGACTTCTCAAGCAGAGAATGGAAGAGGTGGTTGATGGTGAGTATCAGGCTTACAAGGCAAAAGATGGGGCCTATGTAAGAAAACATTTTTTCGGAAAATATCCAGAAACCCTAAAGCTTGTTGAACATATGTCAGACGATGAGATATTCGGCCTAACTCGAGGTGGACACGATCCAAATAAAGTTTACCAGGCCTATAAGGCTGCTAAAGAGCATAAAGGCCAACCCACAGTCATTCTAGCTAAGACTGTAAAGGGATATGGCATGGGTGAGGCTGGAGAGGGAAAAAATACAACCCATAGCCAAAAAAAATTAGGCGTTGATGCTCTAGTAAAGGTAGCCCAGAGATTTGATATTCCTGTTACCAAAAAAGATGCTGAGGAGTTAAATTTCTACAAGCCGGCTGAGGATAGTGAAGAGTTAACTTATTTGAGAGAAAGAAGAGAGGCTTTGGGTGGATACCTCCCAACAAGGAACTTTAAGCTTGAGTCGTTTAATATTCCTCAGTTAGACACTTTTGAACCTCTTCTTAAGTCAACTAAAGAGAAAGAAATGTCTAGTACTATGGCTTTTGTTCGATTTTTATCTCTATTAATTAGGGATAAAGAAATTGGTCCAAGAGTGGTACCTATTGTTCCTGACGAGGCTAGAACTTTTGGGATGGAAGGCCTTTTTAGACAAATGGGTATTTACTCATCCTCTGGCCAGCTTTATGAGCCGGAAGATTCTGACAAGGTGATGTGGTACAAAGAGGATATCAAAGGACAAGTCCTACAAGAAGGCATTAATGAGGCTGGAGCAATTTCAGATTGGATAGCAGCAGCGACAGCTTATGCATCGCACAATGTAACCATGATTCCTTTTTATATCTATTACTCTAAGTTTGGCTTCCAACGAGTTGGAGATCTTGCATGGGCAGCGGGTGATATGCAAGCAAAAGGTTTTTTAATGGGTGGCACAGCAGGAAGAACAACACTGGCTGGTGAAGGTCTTCAGCACCAAGATGGTGACTCATTGATTGTTGCCAATACAATACCCAATTGTGTTTCTTATGACCCTACATACGCCTATGAACTGGCTGTTATTATTAGAGATGGTATGTATCGCATGTATGAGAAGATGGAAAACATCTTCTATTACATTACTCTTATGAATGAGAATTATGCTCATCCACAGATGCCAAAGGGAGTTGAAGAGGGAATTATCAAGGGAATGTATCCTCTAAAAACAGTTGGAAAATCTAAAATACAAGTCCAGCTGCTTGGCAGCGGAGCAATCCTTCGTGAGGTTGAGAAGGCTGCGGATATGCTTGAAAAAGACTGGGGCGTCATGTCCAATGTTTGGAGTGTAACAAGCTTTAATGAGGTAACTAGAGAGGCGCAGAATGTTGATCGTGATAACTTATATAGTAAAACTCAGAAAGTTCCATATGTCACTCAATGTTTAAGCAAATCAAAGGGTCCAGCCATTGCTGCAACTGATTACATGAAAAATTACGCTGAACAAATTCGAAAATATGTTCCCATGCGATATGAGGTACTAGGTACAGATGGTTTTGGAAGGTCTGACTCCCGCAAGGAACTTAGATACTTTTTTGAGGTGAACGCTGATTATATTACCTATGCAACTCTAAGCACTCTAGTAGATGAGGGTAGTTTGGATGCCAAAATATTAACTAAGGCTGCAAAAAAACTTAATATTGATTCTGGTAAATCTAATCCAATGCATATCTAAAATTTAATGAATACCGAAGATTATCTAAACAAGGTTAAATCTGGTTCCTTAGTAAAATTCTCTGATTTTATTGAGTTGATTGATAGCGAATATCATTTTTCAAATATCGCCTTTGAGAATGGTGAAATTATTAACTCAAAATTTGAAAACCAGGGCTCTGCTAAAGTTTTCTGTTTTGGACATATGCATTCACTTTCTGAGCTGGAGACGCTTCATTGCTTTGCAGAGCACTATCAGTCAGTATTACACAGTCCAGAAGATAATAGCTCACACTTAAACATTAGAAGCTTCATGAAAAAGGGTTGGGAAGGACTTCTATTAAATTTCGATGCCTTAAAAATTAAAACATAGTTAAATGGAAACAGCAATTTCTAAAGAGGAGGCGAAGGCATACGATAGAGGTATATATGCTACATTTTTAGGCGCTTTTCTTGTTTTGTTTCAGATTGGTATATATTTTGTTTATATTCCGTGGAATGCTGAAAGACTTCAAATTACAGAGGCAGAAATTGGAATGGGGCTGTTTGCTTTTGGGCTTTTAAATCTAATTGGTAATCAGGCTTCAGGTAGGCTTATTGTTCCTAGAATAGGCACAAAGAACTCTATTGTAATTGGCCTATTGGGCATAGCCTATTGTCCATTATTACTCATCTTGGCTCCAAGCTACCTGTGGTTTTTGATTGCCTTTATGCCATTTGGATTTTTTGTTGGCCTTTTCAGTCCATCATCTCAATCGCAAATATCTATGATTGAGAGTAAAACATCAAGAGTTCTCACGCCTCTATATCATGCTGCATTCAGTTTTGGCTCTCTCGTTGGTGCTTTTAGTGCATTTTTCACTATAAGGTATGTCGATAGTCCAATCTTAATATTCTCTATCACAGGGACTGCTTTGATAGTAGGAGCGCTCTTGATTAATAAGTTTGGCCTAGATAAATCTTTCGAAAATCTTGAAAAGACTCCTAAATTTAAATTACCTAAAAACTCAATACTTGTCTTTGGTATCTTAATGATGCTTAATTATGCAACGATGGGGATTATTTTAGATTGGTCTGCCCTATGGTTAACTAAGGACTTGCTTGTTCCCTTATACCTTGGAGGAGCAATCATATTTGCATTCAATATCGGTGAAATATCTGCAAGGTTGATTGCATCAAAAATGATTAAAAAATTAAGTGAAAAGTTTGTAGGCGGCTACTTAAGTATTGCTGCTGGGTTCGTTCTATTTGTATCTATACTCACCTCAAATTTTTATCTAATTGTTATTGGTATGCTGCTTTTTGGTTTTGGAACTGCGAACTTTATTGCCATAATATTTAGGTTGGCTATTCGGGTCACAGATGAGCCAATCAATCTTACAGTTGCAAATTTAATTACCCTTGGATTTTCTGGCTTTATATTTGGACCGGCACTGGTAGGCTACTTAGCAGAATACTTAAGTTTAACCTTTAATATGTACCTTCTAAGCGTTGTATGGGGTTTAAATGGAGTTGCGCTGATTATTATGATTGATCGAATTAAATCAAGCCATTAGTAGTGAGGCGGTCTCTCATCTAAATCCGTGGATTCCAAAGTAGATGCCTCAGATTGATCCAGTAATTTTTCATTGATATCTTTGAGTTTTAAATTGAGATTCTCAAGTTTTTCACCTTGACGAAAAACAACCATATTTAACTCATCAATCATATTTTGAAGAAAAGCAATTTTTTCCTCAAGCTCAACTATTTTTTCTTCTGACATCATTATATTTTTAAATAAAGCCACCTTGCGGTGGCTTTATTTATGACTTTTCGATTAATACTTTTCTAGAAAGTTTGATTCGTCCTCGATCAATTCCAAGAACTTTAACCTCCACTTCCTCACCTTCTTTTAGGTAGTCCTCAACTTTCTCTACTCTCTCGTGAGCGATTTCAGACACATGTAAAAGGCCATCTTGATTCGGCATGATAGTGACAAAAGCTCCAAATTCAACAATTTTGGCCACCTTGCCCATGTAGACTTTGTTGACTTCAGGAACAGCCGTAACATCTTTGACCATTTGAACTGCCTTTTCAAAGCTTTCTGAATCATTTGCAAAGATGTTTACATTACCATCATCGTCAACATCAACGCTAGCACCAGACTGAGAAACAATACCTCTAATCGTCTCTCCACCTTTGCCGATAACATCTCTAATTTTGTCGGTAGGTATTTTAATGACCTTAGTTTTAGGTGCATTTTTAGAGGCTGAATTTGGCTCTGAAATGACCTGATTCATCTGACCGAGTATATTCAATCTTGCATCTTTTGCCTGCTTAAGTGCGATTGACATAATGTCTTCTGTAATCCCATCAATCTTAATATCCATTTGAAGGGCGTTAATACCTTTAGATGTTCCAGCAACCTTAAAGTCCATGTCGCCTAGATGATCTTCATCTCCAAGAATATCCGTTAAAACAGTAAATCGATCCTCATCCTTAACTAGACCCATTGCAATTCCTGCAACAGGAGCTTTGAGAGGTACACCTGCATCCATTAATGAGAGCGATGAGCCACAGACACTTGCCATTGAGCTTGAACCATTAGATTCAGTTATTTCAGACACTACACGGATTGTGTAAGGGAAGTCATCAAGATTTGGAAGGCAAGCTGAGATACCTCTTCTTGCCAATCTGCCATGTCCGACTTCACGCCTCTTAACACCCATCACGCGTCCAGTCTCACCTACACAGTATGGAGGAAAATTGTAGTGAAGCATAAAGTGATCTTCGATTCGATCATTTGATTCAAGTTTTTCAATCAGCTGTGCATCTCTCTTAGAGCCTAGAGTGGTAACTACCAATGCCTGAGTTTCTCCTCTTGTGAAAAGGGCAGAGCCATGAGTGTTCTCTAAAACACTTGTTTCAATAGCAAGCTCTCTAACTGTTGAGCTATCTCTTCCATCTATTCTAGGTTCTCCAGCTAAAATTCTCTCTCTTACAGTTGATTTCTCAATTTTTTTAATGTAATTTTTAACCTCATCTTCACTTACAATGTCATCTTCACTGACAAATTCTTCAACAGCAGCGTCTTTGATTTCGCCCATTTTTTCATAGCGATCCATCTTATCGACTGTCTGATAAGCCTCAGAAATTTGACTTTCAAATTTGGATTTAATCGAGCTTAAGAGAGATTCGTTTTCTTCAGGCGCAACCCACTCACGCGGAGACACCCCTACTTCTTTAGCAAATTCTGCGACACTATCGATTACAACCTGAAATTGCTCATGCGCATACATTACAGCACCTAACATAATATCTTCAGATAGCTCACTGGCTTCAGACTCCACCATAAGAACTGCATCTTTGGTTCCTGCAACCACCATATCTAACTCTGATGATTCAAGATCACCGTATGTTGGGTTGATTGTGTAGTTGCCATCTTGATAGCCGACTCGAGCCGCACCGATTGGGCCTTTAAATGGCACTCCAGAGATTGCTAAAGCAGCAGATGTAGCAATCATCGCTAAAACATCAGGATCTACATTTTTGTTCGATGAGATAACCTGAATCATGACCTGAACCTCATTCATATAGCCATTAGGAAATAGCGGACGAATAGGACGATCAATGAGTCTTGAGGTAAGGGTCTCTTTCTCGCTTGGTCTACCCTCTCTTTTCAGAAAACCACCGGGGATTTTTCCAGCAGCATATGTTTTCTCGATGTAGTCTACAGATAATGGAAAAAAGGATTGACCTGGCTTTGCTTCTTTTGCACCAACAACTGATACTAAAACTTGCGTGTCATCCATACTAGCTAAAACAGCTCCATGAGCTTGTCTAGCGACTCTTCCTGTTTCAAATGAAATTTGGCTGTTGCCAAACGTAAAACTTTTTTGAACGATTTTCATGTCCATTGTGTTACTCCAATAAAATTAAAAGTGTTTTATGGTTTAACGCAATAAGCTTTATATAAAACATACCGTCAAGGTATGCTTGAGATAAAACTTACCAAAATTCATAAAACAGTTGAATTATCCCCTAATTTTTTCTTTAAATAAACTAATTTAGCAGTTGTGATAACGCCTTGAAATGGGCAAAAAATCGATGAAATGACTTAAAAAGTAATTCAGTTATGATTAGAAATTTTTTCTATCAAGTGAAGTGATGAAAGTTTTTTAGCCAGCAGGGTGCTTTGATGGTTAATTTTTATCACCCTCGTGTTACAAAATTTTATGAGTCGGTCCTGATCAAAGAGTTCAGTATCAAAAGACTCTCCGTTAATAAAAACATGAAGCTCAGTTTCGATCATTTGGTAGGCAATACGACATATCGGGGATAAAATATATGTGGTTGACTCTTCAATTTCTATCGGCTCTTCAAAGGCCATCATTTCGTTAAGTTTTTGCTGATCAAAGGGGTCCAGTCTTGTTACAAAGCACCCAAAGAACTCAGCTGGCAATTGATCAATGTTTAGAAGTTCTAATGCTTGATTAATGGCTGAATTAGAAATTTCAGAATTACCTATATCTATCAGCCAGTTAGGATCAATATAATAGTCTTTGTTAGGCTTATGTGGCTTTAAGTCTAATGTCTCCATCATTTCAGTTGCTGAATATGATCTGTAGCCAAATGAAAGGGTGATGCATTCACTATCAATACTCGTTCCGTGGTGCGCAATCCCTGGCGGGACATATAAAATATCACCTGGCTCAGTAATAAATGTATCCTCCTCCTGAAAGCTTTCCATTATTCTGAGCTGACTATTTTTAACATAGTTATTTGGAGTACAATCAATTGAGCTGATTTGCCATTGCCTTCGTCCATGGCCCTGAAGTAAAAATACATCATAGTGGTCGAAGTGAGGCCCAACACTCCCCCCTTTGGCTGCAAATGAAATCATTACATCGTCAAATCGCCATCTAGGAATAAAGTCAAATTCCTCAATCAGTCTGCAGACTTCAAGAATGTGTTTATCCACCCCTTGAATCAGAAGCGTCCAATCATTTTGAGGCACACTTTCAAAATAATCATCTTGAAAGGGGCCATTCTCAAGAGACCAATCATTTTTTTGAGTTGACCCTTTGACCACTCTTGATTCGAATTCTTCCTCAAAAGAGAGTCCTGCCAATTCGTCTGGAGATAAAGGAGAGATAAAATTTGGAAGTGCATGCTTAATAAGTAATGGCTTTTTTTGCCAATACTCTTTTAAAAATTCTTCTCTAGATACTTGACCAAAATCAATCATTTAATTGCTATTTATTTATTCCGTTTAATTATCTATTAATATGTAGACTCATTCTGAGCAATTATCTTTAAAATTATATTTAAAACAAATAGTCTAAATTATTACTTTGAATAACAATACCAATAAACTCGCTTCAATTTTAAATACTAAGAGTCATCCTATTGATGCCTCCAAGTATAGATCTAAATGTAAATCAATACTTGATAGGGATGGTGTTCTAGTCCTTAAAAACTTTCTTTTGAAAGAATCCATTCAAAGTATTCTTGAAGAGGCTAAACAACAAGAAAGATTGGCTTATTATTGTGTAAATGAACACAATGTTTACCTAGATCCTTATGACAATAACTACCCTAATAGTCACCCAAGAAATAGAACAGTTGTCTCCTCAAAAGGCTGTATAACTGATGATCAGGTTCCGAAAGACTCAGCATTGAGAGCATTGTATGATTCAGAGGAGTTTAGAGGCTTTCTTTGTTCAGTTCTTGATGAGAAAGCACTTTATAAATATGATGACAACCTATCTTCAATCAACATTCATTATGCTAATGAGGGGCAGGAGCTTGGTTGGCACTTTGATAACTCATCTTTTGCAATTACATTGCTTATACAGAAGCCTGAGGCAGGAGGTGAATTTGAATATATCAGAGATTTCAGAAACTCAAAAAATAATGACAATAACTATGATCAAGTTTTGCACTTGATTAATGAACAATGTCAACCTAAAAAACTTACCATGGAAAACGGCTCACTAGTTCTTTTTAGGGGAAAGGATGCTATTCATCGCGTCACTCCAACCATTGGGGGTAGAACTAGAATATTATCGGTTTTAGCATACAATGCAAGTGCAGGTGTCCAGCTATCTGAATCAGCCAGAATGACGTTTTTTGGCAAATTGAATTAGAGCTTAATAATTTTTTTTAAAAAGAAAGAAATATATCTCCAAGAATATTGAAGTTTGGCTCAATCCTTAGTCCTGGAAGGTTTGAAGTAGCCTTTTTGGCATTAATTTGAGTTGGTGTGCCACTTGCTATAACATTTAGCTTAGCATAGATCTTTCAGATTTTTAATAACATTTTAAGTGGAGGAATTCAACCAATTAGGCGGCTCATCATTAACAAAGCCAGTTAAAGCAGCGTTTGCACAGTCGCTCAAACTTCCAAACCTTATATTTCTCCCTGTCAAACCCTCACCATAGTGAGCGTATTTACCAGAATTAGTAATTAATGATTGTGTCTTTGATGGAAAAACTGGTTCAGTGATTGAGCACCAACAAATATCAGGGATAATTTGAACTCCCAATCTGGAAAGTTGATTTAAATTCCCATGATCACCTAATTTTGCAAGAGTTTCTCGCCCAACAGTCAAAATAGTTGGAACAACAACATTTTGATTTTTTTCCAATAACAATTTCAAAAACTTCATACACTCAGCAGCAGATGCATGCGGACTCCCAATAGCAACTAGATCTATCTTGTTATTGCCAGTATTAAATTTTTGCCACAAATTTAATAAATCATTAGGCCTTATAGATGTAGAAAAAGCATCTTCAGTACTTGAAAGATTATCTTCTGGCGTATGTCCTTTAATATGCAACATTGGAGATGCAGATGTTGTACCAAACGCTGCACATAAAGCTTTTAAATCATCATTACTCAGTGAAATATCTTCAAGGCCAATTAATACTGGAATTCCATTTGGTGATTTATAGCCAGCCAACCAACCTAGCATTGGCCAAATAGACTCATCAAATTTCAAAGGTAACGATATTCTAATTTCGCAGCTAGGCTTTCTATTTTCTTCTAAATAAACACCAGTATTCGGAGTACGCCCAGTCATGGCTATGAATAAATCTAAATA
>CABXDP010000024.1 GCA_902511025.1 uncultured Gammaproteobacteria bacterium
TGGATTCTTGACAATGTTGATGGTGCTCGTGAAAAGGCAAACAAAGGTGGGCTCCTCTTTGGAACAATAGACTGCTTTCTGATGTGGCGATTAAGCAATCAAAAAATACACTCAACTGATGCTACTAATGCCTGTCGCACCCTTTTGTATAATATTCATGAGGGCTGCTGGGATAAAGATCTGTTAGACCTTTTTAATGTTCCTGCATCAATGCTACCTGAGGTTTATGATAATGCTGCTGACTTCGGAGTAGCTGATGAGTCTATTTTTGGCTCAGAGATAGCTATTGCTGCCTCAATTGGTGACCAGCCATCGGCTCTTGTAGGCCAGGCATGCTTTCATCCAGGGATGGTCAAGTCGACTTATGGAACTGGATGTTTTGTTTTAATTAATACCGGCTATGAGCCTGTGAAGTCGAACAATAAATTACTAACTACACTGGCTTTCCAAGTGAATGGCAAAACCTGCTATGCTCTCGAAGGATCAATTTTTATCGCTGGAGCGGCAGTTCAGTGGTTACGTGATGGTCTTAAATTTATCGAGTCAGCAGAGCAATCTGAAACGCTTGCAACGAAGGCTGATGACTCACAAGATGTCTACCTTGTTCCTGCTTTCGTAGGGTTGGGTGCTCCACATTGGGATCCAGATTGTCGCGGTGCACTTTTCGGAATGACGCGCAACACAGGACCCGCAGAAATCACAAAGGCAACGCTTGAGTCTGTCTGCTATCAAACTTCTGACTTGTTAAGCGCAATTTCAAAAGATTTAGGCGAAAGTAAGCTTAGTGCTATTAGAGTGGATGGAGGAATGGCCGCATCAAACTGGACAATGCAAATGCTTTCAGATTTAGTTGAGCTCCCGGTAGACAGGCCCAAAAACCTTGAGACAACTGCTCTTGGAGCGGCATACTTGGCTGGAATGCAGGTTGGTTTTTATCCACCCATGGATGAGTTTTCAGAGTCTTGGCAATCAGAAAGTCAATTTAATTCAAAAATGACAGAAGAGCTTAGAGCAAGAAAGTTGGCGGGATGGAAAGATGCGGTTAGGCGAACCTTGTCGAATCACTAGTCCTTCAGAAAATTAATCGTTTTTTCTGCAATGAATTGACTTACCCTGACATTAGATTCTGTTGTTACTCCAGAATTGTGAGGAGTTAGAATACAGTTCATTGAATTTGAGATATGCTTGTAAAAATTCTCTTCAACTGGTTCAGAGCTGTACACATCGAGCGCAAAACCACTAATTATTTTCTGATTATAAGCGTCAAGAAGGTCATTCTCATTAACAATGGAACCCCTAGACGAATTAATAATAATAGGGCTTTGCTTCATTAATTTGAATGAGTTTGCATTGATCAAGTCCTTTGTCTGGTCAGTCAATGGAAGATGAATCGAAATGACATCAGACTGGCCAAAGAGTTCCTCTTTCTCAACGAGTGAGACTTTGTGTTCAGAAGCATCTAATTCAGAAACAAAAGGGTCATAGGCAATCACCCTTGTACCAAATACTTGAGCTAATCGAGAAACTTTTTTTCCAATAACGCCAAAACCAAGAAGCCCAATTGTCTTTCCACCCAGTTCTCTTGATTCAATAGAAGTTCTTGGCCATTGACCTGAGGATGTTCCATCATGCGCAGTTGGTATATTTTTTAATAACGAGAGTGCGCATGTGATTACATATTCAGCAACTGAGTCTGCATTCATGCCTGTTGCTGGCTGAACGATAATATTATTTTTGGAGCAATAGTCGGTATCAATATTATCTAAGCCAACCCCTAGCCTTCCAACAAAAGTTAATTGTTTGGCCTTCAACATTAACTCCTCAGTGAGCTGAGTTTTATTTCGAACTATGACTGCATCGGTATCCATAATTAAAGAGCTTAAATTGTCATGATTCTCGTGAAGACTTGTGTCATAAATGACATCAAAATTTTCAGCAATTTTGTCAACACTGTCCTGTTCCATAAATTCTGTAATTAATACTTTTTTCATACTTGTTTAGATGGTTTAATTTGTTTAGAAAATTCAATAACTTCTTTTTTGTTTGGTAAGTTTTTGATGCCACCTGTCCGAGTGCATTTGAGTGAGGCACAGGCGGTTGCCAGTTCGATCGCTTCTTGCGTAGTATTGTTTTCAATAAATGTAGCAAAGGCTCCATGAAAGACATCTCCAGCGCCGTTAGTTTCCTTGACATCAATTTTTGGAGACTCGCAATGAAAAACATCTCCATTTTCAATCCAATAAACACCTTTGCTTCCAAGTGTTACCGCATAAAACTTTTGGGTTTTTTTATAAAGACTCCTTAATGCATCAATAATTGGCATATTGTTTGTGAATCTATTCAATCCAATTTCCGAAAAAACAGGGTGTGACGCAGAATTGACTACTTCATCAACCAGATTGTTATTGCTAAAATTATCAAGATCTACTATGCATTTAATCTGGTGTTTGTTTGACTGAATGGCAACAAAGTGAGCCGCCTCAATCCAGTTGGTGTCTACGAGGTATGACTGGTTGCTTGAAAAGTCAAATACTGGCAAGGTTTTTTCATTGATTAGTTTTTCTTCATTAAAGACGGCTAACATTCTTTCACCCAAACTATCTTCAAATATATGACTTTGAGAAGTTTGTGCTTCTTCCACAATAATTGATTTTTCAGCAGGAATGCCAGACTCAAGAAATTCTGACTTCAAGAAATCAGCAGTATCGTCACTCCCGAAACGGCCAACAAACTCAGCTTCGCCGCCCAAGGATTTAATAGCAAAACTAGCAACTGGTGCAGGGCCACCAAGACGCTTTTCAAGACCATTTGCTACAAGTTTAATTGGCTTTTCAGGGAAGCGATCAATCTTGATCACCCTGTCAAGAAAAATGGGTCCAACGCATGTAATCATCTGGTCAATTTTAATGAAAATACAGAGTTATTGTTGCTAGAGGTTGAATTCGCTCATTTTCACAACCCTGCCTTCCTTAATTGATTTCTCTGCAGCTTCTCCTATTGCAACAGCAATTAAACCATCATTCAATGATACTTCTGGCGTAGTGTTGTTGCGGATAGCGTTGATAAAGGAAGTGTGCTCATAGTATGTGGACCCGTGATGGTGTCCTGCTTCATGTATTTTGGGGTCCACTGTTATATTTTCTTTCAATGCAGTTTGTTCATCTCTCATTCCAATTCTGATATCAGAGTTTGTTATTCCAGAAGCATTCGATGGTACTTCGGTCTCAATTTTTCCAATTGAGCCAACAGCACAAAGTTCCTCTTGATAATCAGAGTTTTCAGCAAACATGCATAGATCTAGGAAGGCTCTTACGCCATTCTCAAAGTCCACAATGACAAATGCATTATCAAGAATATCAGGCGTCATTCCATCATAGGTCTCATCGAGGTGGTTTACATCTTGGTTGCCGCTTGCATAAACCTTAATAGGCTCGCTCTGAGCAATCAATCTCATCAAATCAAAAAAATGGCAGCATTTTTCAACAAGAGTTCCCCCTGTCTTTATGGCAAATCGATTCCAATCATCAACCTTGTGAAGAAATGGAAAACGATGTTCCCTGATAGAAAGCATTTTTAAATCACCAATCGTATTATTGTGAATCTCCTTGATCATCCTTTGGACAGGTGGCATATAGCGATATTCCATTGCTGTCCATATAACGCCAGGGTAGTTTTCAGCTAGTTTTTCAAATTCTTGACAGTCCATTACGGTTGTACAGAGGGGTTTTTCAATTAAAAGATGAACTCCTGATTTCATAACATCTTTGAGAACATCGATATGAGTGAAGTTGGGGGTTGCAATGATAAATGCATCAGCAATGTTTGCCTGAATTAGGTCATTGTAATCATTAAAAATAGCGACTTCATTATTAAGAAGCTCAAGACTTTCTTGAATTGATTGCTCACTCATATCACACAATGCAACAACCTCAGCATCATCAATTATTTCAATGTTTAAGATGTGTTCTTGACCCATACATCCAGCACCGATAATCGCATATTTTATCTTTTCAGTCATAGGGTATAAGTCGGTATGTCCATTTGCTCGCCAAAATGGATAAGCTTGTCAGAAATATCACCATAAGTAAATGCAACATGGTGCTCTAAACCGCCCTTGAACATTTGTTCTAATTTAAGGGCACTATTCTCACCTAGATTGATAACTCCAGAGGTCCCAGAGAATGAATTAGGACGATCAAGAACTTGGCCTTTCATCACAAAAAATTGAAGGCTACCTCTCGCTTTAGAAACTCTAAAAATGGTAATTTCTCCCTCTTTCAGGCTAAAATCGTGAAGAAGTGGCTTTTTTCTATTTGAGTGAATTCCAGACCTAGCAGTGCCTTCTTTTGCCATACTAATAGGAGCTAAGCCGCAATGCCAAAAAACTAGCGAATTATCTGATTTATCAACGTCAACAATATCTACTAAAAGTGAAGGGTTATTATTCATTTGATTAAGAATGTTGCAACTTATTCCGCCCAACACATCGGCTTCACAAGCACAGCTTACTTTCTTTTCATTCATCATAGCCATTGGGCCGCATGAGGCGCAGCCATATTCAGTAAATGTCTCTGGCCAGCAGCGAATCGCAAATGCGTCTAGGTTATGCTTATCTTTGAGGTTTTCAAGTCCATGAAATATAGAGAGACTTTTGTCAAACTCTTCTTGAACTAGCTCTTCTGTTCCAGCTAGGTAGCTTGAAACATTCCTTTTAGTTTTAACAATCGTCTCTACTTCGATATCTTTAGCTTCGTCAAATAGATCTTCAAGCTCAAGATCAACTAGAGACACATTGAGTTTGGAAGTGACTTCATTTGAGTCATAGTCACAGGTATCAAATCCTTCAGGTCTGGTTCCAATAATTCCTATTGTTTGCTTATCAATGGAATAGTCAAAGTCAGCATTATTATTAGTAATACTTGCTATATCCCATTCTATTTTCTCACTGCCACTTTGACCTTCGATAAAGTTAGAGAAAGATATTTCATTATTTTTATCATCCTCTTCTATGATTACAAAATCAGGAGTAATGTCATTTTTAATTAGTGAGTGCATTGCTAGATTAAGCCCACAAATTGAGTTTAATCTGAGCCTTCCTCCTGTTCTAGGCTCTGGAAAAGAAACGATACATATTGGTCTTTGAATCGACTGAGCAAAGTTTAAGAGAAACTTAGCATCAGTAAAGGTCGTTTGAAAGACAAAAATCTTTTCAAAATCATTACTATTAAAAAATGATAAAGCCTTATCTGCATCTGCATCATTCGTTATAAGGCCATCAAAGCCAATTGCGTCTGGCGATAATGACAATAGAAGTGATTTTGCAATCTTAAGTTTAGATTCAGCGTACTCCACATCAAAAGTCTCTCTCGCAAGGGCTAAATATCCAATCATTCAAAACCTCCAAAATCTTTAGTGAACTTCTCAGGATTGTCAATTTTAAATCCATTATTAAAAAAAGTATCAAGAGATTGAGCATTTCTTGCAGTTAGTTCATTGAGCTTCTTTACATAAGAAACGGAAGCATTTTTAAGGCCTTCTTCTACTTTCTCGATATTTGGATAGTTTTTAAAGGCATCTAGCCAAATGGTTCTTCCTGCAAGATAACCTGAAGCGCCATTTGTGTATGCAAGCTCTAAACACTTATAAAAGGAGTCTTTATCCATTCCTGAGGATAGTACAACCCATGGTTTGTCATTAGTTGCTTCTGCAAGATCACTAAATGCTTTTTCAGTCTCCTTAGTTATGTCACCCTCAAGCATACTGCTGTCGACAGGACTTTCAAGCTTAAAAATATCAACCTTATATTCATCTTTTGCGAATTCTTTAACGCTATCAATGACATGCTGAGTTTTTTTCTGTTTTTGCTCTTGATATTCTGTGGTGTGATTTTCATCATCTTTGAATGGGTATACAAGAAGCTCAAGCAAGAAAGGGATATTGTATTTTTCGCACTCTAATCCAATTTCTTTGACATATTCTTGTTGATGTTCAATAGACTCCTTATCTGCATCAGGTCTATACCAGGCAAGTACCTTGACAGCATCACCACCAGCTTTTTTTATTTTTTCCACACTCCAGTTATCTATATTTCTTGAATAACGGCCCTTTTGAGTTTCAATAAAACTATGCTCTTCAAGAGTTATAACAAGACCTTTTGATTGATTAAATTCGAGAATATTTGATAATGAGTAGTGAGGATCCATTAAGATTGCTGTAGCAAGTTTTGACAAGTGCTCAGTAATTAATCTCTTACATTCAACAACTTGAGAATATGTATAGCTTTGTCCAGTTGAGTCAGTGATGAGATTAAAAATTGGCGGTCTTTGGTCGACTGCTAGCATTTGAAAATGATTTTTATCAGTACAAAGTTTTTTTAAATGTATAAGTTTTCCTAGGTTGTTTTTTTTCATTATTTAGGATTATTATTAAAAAAAAGAAAAAGCTTTTGACACTCTAGTTTCAAATAGTGCAACACTGTACCAAAATCTAATTATTATTTTAATGCTATATATGAATTCATGTATACTCCAATTTGATTAATTTCATATATTTTTTAACTTTTCCTTTATTTTGTATGAAGTTAGTTGACAAAAATAAATTACATTCTTTGTGATTTTTCATTAATAACAATTGGAGAGAGATATGAAAAAAAGTATTTTTTTGGCATCTGTTCTTGCCATCTCCTCGTTTAGCATTAACGCTGCAGAAATTAAATTTGTATGTTATCAAGATGCTAATGAGTGTGATGTCTTAGAGCAAATGGCATCGGTTTGGGAGAACTCAACTGGTAATACTGTTAACTTTGAAGTGGTTGGTTATGATGTTGTTAGAGATCAACTTGAAAATCAACTAGAAGCTGGTTCTGCGCCAGATGTTGCGCGTATCACCAACCTAGGTGGATTGAATCAGTACTACCTTGACTTAACTCCTTATGTAGATGCTGGAGCTTGGGAAGCAAACTACGGTGCAACGCTTCCATGGTATAGAAAACCATCTGGAGATAATGGAATTTATGGCTGGCAAACTCAGCTAACGGTTACTGGTCCATATGTTAACGTCACTATGTTTGAAGATGCCGGCGTAGATATGCCAGAAGAAGGAGCGACTTGGGATGATTGGGCTGACGCTCTAAGAGTGGTTAAGTCAGAGCTTGGACTAACATCAGGTCTTGCAATGGACAGAACTGCACATAGATGGGCTGGTCCTGCATTTTCTTATGGAGCTAAGTTCCATGAAAATGGTGTTCCTATCCTAGTGGATCAGGGTTTTAGAGATTTTGCTGAAGTATTTGTTGGGTGGCATGAGGAAGGCTTAATGCCTGCTGAAGGCTGGCCTGCTGGTGGCGGTACTGCTTATAGAAATGCAGCACCTCTTTTCCTTGACGGAACTGTAGCTATGCATATGTCTGGATCATGGATGCTTGGCAACTATGATGCAAACATTACTGACTTTGAGTGGAAAGTAGTTCCAATTCCTTGTGGTACTGGCGGTTGCGGTGCAATGCCTGGCGGATCTGGAATTGTTGCATTTAATTCAACTGACCATCCAGAAGAAGCAGCATCATTCGTTGACTTTATGTCACAAGCCGGAAGAGCTGGTTACTTTGCAGCGAACACTGGAAACATTACTGCTCACCAAGGTCTTCAGAAAGCTGGTATCGATTACTCAGGTGTAAGCCAAAGAGTATCAGAAGGTCTTTCGACTTTCGCAGCTAATGCGGGTAAAGCAGCAGAATCAACACCACAAGCGTATTGGTTCCAAGGTTACAACAAGAACTTTGCGATTTATGGCATCGTTCCTGACTACATAACTAAAGCAATTACGGGTGAAATGAGCCTAGATGACGCTTTGGCAGCAATTGATGCTGACGTAGCAGCTAAGATAGCTGAATAGACAATATTCAGTTATACTAAAGTTCTAAACTTTAAGGCCGTCTCTTGAGGCGGCCTTAATTTTATTTAAAATTCAATCCTGATAATGTTTGAGTCTGTTTTAAATCTTAATAGTTGGTTTGTGTTCTTTACTATCTATCTTTTGATTGGCTTTGTGCTCTCAAAAGAGGTCTATGGTTTTGTCCCTAAACTAATGTCTAGTATAGGTTGGCCAATAGAATTTACTCAAAAATTATTCGGCACCAAGTCACTACCTTATTTATTTTTATTCCCAAATATTCTAATATTTGGTTTGTTTACATTCCTTCCATTGTTTATGAATTTTGGTTTCTCGGTAACCGATGGAACAAGCATAAACTTTGAATCTCGAGACTTCTCTGGTCTTGATAACCTCGCAAGAATTACCCAAGAAGTTCAAATTGATACGGGCGGAATTAATGTCGAGAATGATAAATTCCAGGCGGCTCTTTATGACACCTTTGTTTTTGTTATTCTCCAAGTTCCAATTATGATTCTTATCGCACTATTCACTGCTATAGTTCTGAATAGAGAGATTATTGGAAGAGGTTTTTGGAGAGCTGTTTTTTTCTATCCAGTAATGCTCAGCCCTGTCGTTGTTGCCTTCTTATGGACTCTTATTTTGAAGAGGCAGGGGATGCTATCCCAAACCTTGATTGATTGGAATTGGATTAGCGAGCCGATTCAGTGGCTAGTGAATCCTTCTTGGACAATGTTTTGGTCTATCTTTGTTTACACGTGGGCCCATATGGGTTTTTATATGCTTATATTACTGGCCGGTCTGCAGTCTATTCCTAGAGACTTATATGAAGCAGCACAAATGGATGGTACATCCGATGGAAGGGTATTTTGGCGCATTACATTACCATTATTAATGCCAATTCTGCTTGTTGTTACAGTGCTTTCACTTATTAAAGCTGTTCAGGCGTTTGAAGAGTTGTATGCTCTCCAAGTGGGTTGGATTTCATTGGTCTCGTATATTGTCGAAAATGCTGGCATTAGGGGTCAAAAGACATTTTTTGGACTTGGTATTGCCGCAATGGCCTCCTTGATTGTAGCTCTGATTTTGATTATTCTATCTTTGCTACAATTCTACTTAACTAGGAGACAAGTCAAGCTATGACAGATGTCATTAAATTTTTTACTAGAAGGCAAGGAAAAAAGAAAGCCAGCCTAACTGATTGGATATCCTATGGGTTCCTGTCTCTAGGTTTTTTAATCATATTCCTGCCTGTGTTGTGGCTTCTGATGAATTCTATTAAGTCTCAATTCCTGCTTCAGAAATATGACACTAACTTTCTACCAATGGATTATGAACGAGTTGCAAGAGCGACAACTTATGGTCCTGATGGGAAAGACATTTTAATCATTAAGGATCTTGAGCCATGGGTCATGTTTTGGAAGAATTTGGATGATGAGGAGCGAGCTGAAAAAGATGTTGTCAATTACATTAAAAATTTCACTGGGAATGAGTATTACGCTTTAAGGTCTCACTTTGGATTAGTTTCAGTTTTTGCAAAAGATTTAATAGTTAATCAAAATTTACCTGAGTGGCTCATCAAATATCCAAGTATGTTTCCTAGTGCAAAAAAAGACTACGATCCTCAGTCAATAGTTGACAATTTGAATACTGAAGACGCAAGATTATTATCTGAATACCTTGGTCTCAAACCATACAAAGCAAATGGATTTACTGCTCAAATTCTCGTCTCTATGCCAGATCCTGAAACTGGTGAGCTAGTAGAGTATTCGGTAAGCAGAATAAATCCTACCAAGGATACAGTCAACGCAAGACTTGTTACAAATCCTAAAGGTGGCATTAATAAACTTCCTCTGAATGAGATCATTATTAATAAAAATCTCAAACCATCTTGGATTAATTATACGGACCCTCTGACTAAGAAAGCATTAGGAAGTTTTGATGCAGTTAGGTGTCTGAATAACTCTGTATTTGTAACAATTGTTGCCACAATCATTACACTTCTTATTAACTCAATGGCAGCCTTTGCTTTGTCAAAGTATCGCTTCAACGGACAGATTGTATTCTTTGTCATTATTTTAGCAACACTAATGGTTCCAGCCTCTGTCCTTATTGTTGGAATTTTTAAAATGGTTACTATGACGGGACTGTCAGGGTCTCTCTGGGGGGTTATTATCCCGGGGGCTGCAACACCCACCGGGGTCTTTATGTTGCGGCAGTATATGCTTACAATTCCAGACGAGTTACTTGAGGCAGCCCGAATGGATGCGGCTAGTGAATGGACCATCTATTGGCGCATTATATTTCCATTAGCGCTCCCAGCTATTGCGGTTCTCGGTATTCTTTCAATCATATGGCGTTGGAATGATTTAATTCTCCCCATGATAGCCGTTTCGACAACTAAAGCTGCCTACACCATTCAGCTCTGTCTTCTCGACTTTAATGGAGAGTATCTTGCTCGAGAGCACTATGCATTGGCAATGACAGTGGTCAGCTTGATTCCAACAACGCTAGTCTTTGTTTTCCTTCAAAAATACATTACAACAGGTATTGCCTCAACAGGCATGAAATAAATTATGGCAAATCTAAAACTAATTGATATTAAAAAATCTTACGGCAAAACTGAAGTCATTCATGGGCTTGATCTTGAGGTTCTTGACGGTGAGTTTTGCGTCTTGGTTGGCCCTTCGGGTTGTGGTAAATCAACTCTTCTAAGAATGATAGCTGGTCTTGAGGCAATAACAGAAGGCTCAATATTGATTAATGACGAAAAAGTTAATGATATTTCAGCTGCAAAAAGAGGGCTTGCCATGGTTTTTCAGTCCTATGCTCTATACCCACATATGACAGTTCGTCAAAATTTAGCCTTTGGTCTTGAAAATTTGAAGTTAGATAAAGATGATATTGAAGAGAGAATTACCAAAGCTGCAAATCAGTTACGAATGGAAGACTACCTCAAAAGAAGACCTGGACAACTCTCAGGTGGACAAAGACAGCGCGTTGCAATTGGAAGGGCTATCGTAAGGGAGCCTTCAATCTATCTCTTTGATGAGCCATTATCGAATTTAGATGCTGAGCTGCGCGTTGCAACCCGAGTTGAACTTAAAGCCCTCCATGCAAGGCTTGGAAATACCATGATCTATGTGACTCATGACCAGGTTGAGGCGATGACAATGGCTGATAAAATTGTAGTCATGCATGACGGCATTATCGAGCAAACGGGCTCTCCATTGGACTTATATAATAAGCCGGCTAACTTGTTTGTTGCGGGCTTTATTGGGTCACCAAAAATGAATTTTTTAGATAGCTCTTCGTTACCAGAAGACATTAAAAAGCATGCTCCAAAGGGTGCGAAAACTTTTGGTATTAGGCCTGAGCACTTAAAAATTCAGGATCAGAACTCTCTTCCTCTTGACGTGAAAACTGTTGAACAATTAGGCTCTGATAGTTACCTTTACGGCGCAACCATAGACAACCAAGAAATATCAATCAAGCTTAATACTCAAACCAGCATCAAGGGCGGTGAGTCTATCAAGGTAGGTTTTAATGATAGCAATACCCACTGGTTTAATGAAAAAGGAGTTTCTCTTTAATTTTTGATTGTGTATCATCGTTTTATTTAGTTTACAGTCTGATCTTAAATGAGCTCTAAATCTCAATCAATTCTTTGGATCAAAAACCCTTTGGCACTCTATGCAG
>CABXDP010000025.1 GCA_902511025.1 uncultured Gammaproteobacteria bacterium
ACTAAAGAGTCGGTGTTTCCGTGGTAGGCGTGATCAAGGACAATTGTACTATTGGTGCCTGTATATGTTCTGGCCATTCTTAAAGCCAGCTCGTTAGCCTCACTACCAGAATTTACAAAGAAACAGATGGACAAGGATTTAGGTAACTTTCTGCAAAGCTTCTCTGCCAACTCAACAATATTATCGTGCAGATAGCGAGTGTTAGTATTTAATAGTTGATTCTGCTCGTGAGCAGCCTGAATAACTTCAGGATGGCAATGCCCAACATGACTGATGTTATTAACACAATCTAAATACTCCTTGCCTTTTTCATCATACAAATATTGTCCCTTACCCCTGAGTATTTTTAGTGGATCTGAATAAGCCAGAGAGAGTGATGGACCCAGGTGTTTTTTTCTCAAATTCAATGTATTTTTTTTGGATTTCACTTTTTAATATATTTTAAAATTGCTTAATTCTTTGTCAGCAAAATTTTTCAGAAATGTCCATGCATATGGTTCAGTAACTGAAATATACTTGTTATTAGGAAATAGTTTTTTTCGGTAGTTTGCTGTTACCACGGTAAAACATGCTCGCACACAAACAAGATGAATGAGTGACTCAATTTCTTCGTCTCTTAATGGATAAACTGATTGAAACCCCTTTACAACAGAATGGATTTTGGTCTCAGGCTCAGATTCTTCTAAAATAAGATAAGTAATAGCAACTGCTAATTCGCTAGCTAAAAAAGTATGCGCCATATCACCAAAATCAATAACGCCAGATATGTGACCATTATCATTTAGCAGAACGTTGTGATCATTACCATCATTATGAATATACTGGGTACGTAAATATTTTTCATTTGGCACAATGTTTAACTGATAATTTGCAATAAAATGTCGGACTATAGCTTTATCAGGCTCACTCTCAATATAGTCTAAATGACTTTGCAAAAAGTCAATATTTCTAACATCCCATATCCATTTACGCTTTAAATCTGGATAACCAAACTCTCGAAAAGCAACGTCCAACTTACCCATAAATGTGCCAAATTCTTTCAACAAAAAAGGCTCAGGATTCTCAATATCCTTCATAAAGTGCCCTTCTATAAAAGATTGTAGGCGAATAAAACATCCATTATGCTGAATAAAAAATTTACCATCTAGAGTCTGGATTGTTCTTGGTATGTGTATGGAGGAATCAAAGTTGGAGATATGCTTCAAACTAGCAACCTGTAACTTAATTAGCTCAACATCTTCTGCTGGATTTGAAATTTTTAATACAAATTCCTTGCCATCTTCTCGTTTCAAATAAAAATTCTGATCTCGCTCACTATCCAAAACTTTAACTGATACTTCAAAACCATAAAAAGTTTTTGCAATTTGGTTGACTTCAGACGGACTAAATCTTGATGGGGGAGAAGATATAACTGACATAAAAATTAAGTTACCAAAAAAAGTAAAGCCAGTAAAGCTGAATAAATACTGACAATTGTATCAAACTATATCTATGGGCTTTAATTTTTATAGCGCATAAAATAGGGTTGATTAGTGTATTAATGGTCTAATTGATAGACTTGTATCTCTATAATCCCTGCTAAAACATCGCAGTATGAGAGATCGAATCCCTCTCTCTGCCCTACTTTTTTGCTCAAATAACTCTAAATCTTCATCCAATATTCACACCTATTTTTTATAATGAACCTGTGAAAAATACAAAAGCATTACATTGGTTTCGACAAGACCTTCGACTATCTGATAATCCAGCACTTTACGAAGCCTCAAAACACGATGAAGTAATTCCTATCTACATTCTAGATGACCTCAATTCTGTTGAGTATTCTATGGGTGGAGCGAGTCGCTTTTGGCTTTACCATTCACTGAGTGATCTCAAAAACAACCTAAGTCAAAATTTATCTTTATATCAAGGCAACCCACTTCAAACTTTGTTAGATATTATTGATAGATTTGAAATTGATGTTGTTTATTGGAATCGCTGTTATGAGCCATGGCGCATTAAAAGAGATACTCAAATCAAAGCTGAACTTGAATCCAAGGGGGTTTTAGTAAAAACTTTTAATGGATCTTTACTTTGGGAGCCCTGGACAATAAAGAAAGATGACGGCTCTCCTTATAAAGTTTTCACTCCATTCTATCGCAAGGGCTGTCTTAAATCACAAGAGCCCAGAGAACCACTTCCGAAGGTAGAAAATTCAAATTATTTTAACGACAAGGATAATTCACTTAATCTCAATGATTTATCGCTCTTACCAGACATTAGATGGGATATTCCAATGCAATCGTTTTGGGATATTGGAGAGACTGGTGCTCATGAGAGATTGTCCAAATTCATTGAAAACGGGATTAGTCATTATAAAGACGGTAGAAATTTCCCTTCAAAACCGTTTGTTTCTAAAATTTCTCCCCACATACACTTTGGTGAGTTGTCGCCAAATCAGGCATGGCATATGGCTAAAGAAAAAGGGAGTGATAAGAATATTGATCACTTCTTAAGTGAGCTAGGTTGGAGAGAGTTTTCCTATTGTCAGCTTTACTTTAATCCTGACCTTCCAAAAAAAAACCTTCAATCAAAGTTTGATAAATTTCCATGGGAGCATAATTCAAAAAATTTGTCAGCCTGGCAAAAAGGTCAAACTGGTATACCGATGGTTGATGCAGGAATGAGAGAGTTATGGTTGACTGGTTCAATGCATAATCGAGTCAGAATGGTAGTAGGCTCATTTTTAGTTAAAAATTTACTCTTAGATTGGCGTCATGGCGAGCGCTGGTTTTGGGATTGTTTAGTTGACGCTGATCTTGCGAGCAATAGTGCAAGCTGGCAATGGGTTGCGGGCTGTGGGGCAGACGCTGCACCATATTTCAGAATCTTTAATCCTGTGACTCAGGGAGAAAAGTTCGATCCAGATGGCCAATATATAAGAGAATTTATACCTGAGTTAAAAGACCTCCCCAATAAGTACCTTTATAATCCTTGGGAAGCCCCAAAAGAAATCTTAGATAATGCAAATATAACACTAGGTAAAGACTATCCAAAGCCAATTATAGATCTAAAATCATCCAGAGAAAAAGCATTAGATGCCTTTAAATCTTTAAAAAAAGAAGAAGCTTAAATCCTATTTCTTTCCTTACTTTGTGCCAAAAATTTTGTCACCAGCATCACCTAAGCCAGGCAATATATAACCATTTTCATTAAGACCTTCATCAATTGCAGCAATAAATAAATCAACGTCAGGATGTAATTCTGTAACCCTTTTAAGACCCTCTGGAGATGCAACTAAAAATAAACCAATAATTTTTTTACATCCTTTTTGCTTTAAAAGGTCAATTGTTGCCAGAAGAGTTCCACCAGTAGCAAGCATTGGGTCAATTATTAATGCAGTTCTTTGATCAATATCTGCAATTACCTTATCAAAATAAGCAACGGGTTCCAATGTTTCCTCATTTCTGTATAGGCCAACTATGCTTACTTTTGCATTAGGTACAAGTGTTAAAACCCCATCAAGCATCCCAAGCCCTGCTCTGAGAATTGGAACAATTGAAAGCTTCTTACCAGATAACATCTGAGTATTTATTTGCTCTCCTTGCCACCCATTAATTTCTCTATTCTCCTGGGGCAAATCTCTAGTAGCCTCATAAGTCAAAAGGCTTGCCACTTCATTAGCCAGCTCACGGAATTGTTTTGTGCTTATTCCATACTGTCTTAGTAAGGCAATCTTATGAGCTATGAGTGGGTGTTGTATTGCATTGAGTGGCATTGTAATTCCTTGATTGATGATGACTAAAATACAATTTTACATGTTAATACAAATTTTAATATTAATATAAAAATCATTCTTTGAATTTAAGTATGATTAAACGATTTACGAAAATCCACTATTATGAAATTTGGTATTTTAGGTGAGGCAAAAATCGCAAGAGAGCATGTTGTTCCTGCAATAATTAATGCAGGGCATGAGGTCACTCATGTTGGAAGAAGAAAGCCAGGGCAATCTGCCCTTCCTGAAATCTATGGTGATGCCATAGAGACTGATTATGAAACTATTATTAATGATCCATCTGTTGAGGCAATCTATAACCCCCTTCCCAATCATCTTCATGTCCCTTATTCAATTGAAGCGCTTAGAAACAATAAACATGTCTTATGTGAAAAACCGGTTGCACTTAACTTAAAAGAGCTATCTCAACTTGAAAATGCCGCAATAGAAAGCGAAGCATTTTTCTATGAAGCCTTTATGGTCAGAAGCCATCCACAATGGCAATGGCTTCAAAATCTTGATATCGGTAAATACCAGTCGTCTCACTTTATTTTTAGCTACCCTAAACAGCCTGAGGGCAATGTTCGAAATCTCATTAAATATGGAGGTGGCCCCTTATTTGATATTGGCTGTTATGCTATTTTGTCGGGGTGTATGCTCTTTAAAGGAGAACCTGAAGTTCTCTCAGCAGTTGCCACAATGTGTGATCAATACGAGACCGAAAAACAGGTTGATGCAACACTTAAATGGTCCAATGGAGAAACACTCAGCTTTACTGTTTCGGCTGATGCTGCTCTATGTCAATCACTCACTGTTCTGGGTTCTAATGGATGGGCTAAACTAAATGTTCCAGTCAACCCTCCAGAAAAAACCTCTGCCTATTGGTCTAATGGAGGACTTCAAAAGGGAAGTAAAGTTGAATTTCCTGCATGTAATCATTATCAGCTTATGGTAGAGGAATTTGTCGCTCGCTCAGAATCTGGAGAGAAATCAGACTTCATCTTTTCAAAAATTATAACGAAAGCGATTAATGAAATTCAAAAAATTGCTGGCTTAACAATTTAATAAATTCATCCAATATTGAAAAGATTGCGAATCAATATTTCATTATTGATTCCGGCACATGGTATCTTATAACGCTATGAAAACTGACACTCCATTTGTTATTGCTGGGCGAACTTTTAACTCAAGATTATTAGTTGGTTCAGGTAAATATAAAGACCTTAACGAAACAAAATTAGCAACAGAAAATTCTGGATCAGAAATCATTACTGTGGCCATTCGAAGGACAAATATTGGGCAAAACGTTAATGAAGAAAGCCTTCTAGATGTCATCTCACCAGAAAAATATACGATTCTTCCCAATACTGCAGGTTGCTATAATGCGAAAGATGCGGTGAGAACCTGCCTTCTTGCAAGAGAGTTATTAGATGGTCATAATCTAGTAAAGCTAGAAGTTCTTGGAGATGAAAAAACACTGTATCCCAACATTGTTGAAACCCTTGATGCAGCAAAAACGCTTATAAAAGAAAACTTTGATGTCATGGTCTATACTTCTGATGACCCTATAGTTGCAAAGGAGCTTGAAGAAATAGGCTGTTGTGCAATTATGCCACTGGGCTCCCTCATTGGCTCTGGTCAAGGCATTTCAAACCCCTTTAACATTAAATTAATAAAAGATAACTCCGATGTGCCTATTCTCGTAGATGCTGGAGTAGGTTGCGCAAGTGACGCAGCTAAAGCAATGGAGCTTGGGTGCGACGGCGTTCTAATGAACTCAGCTATTGCAAACGCCAATGATCCTGTATTAATGGCAAGTGCAATGAAACATGCTATTATTGCGGGAAGAGAGTCATACCTTGCTGGAAGAATGATGAAAAAAGCCTTCGCTAGTGCAACCTCTCCATTGGAAAATCTTATCTAAACAACAACGCTCCCATGAATTTTTCAAACAAAATAAGTGATCTAGAAGAAAATCACTTATTGCGTTCGAGAAGAATTGCAAAAAGTCCTCAAGGCACTGTCATGAAAATTGATAACCAAGATGTGGTTAACTTTTGTTCTAATGACTATTTGTCTCTCGCCAATCATGCAAAGATTAAGGAGGCGCTAATTGAAGGAGTTGAGAAATATGGAGCTGGATCAGGGGCATCACATTTAGTCAGTGGTCATTCAGACTCCCACAAACTACTTGAAGAGGCTCTTGCAGAATTCACGGGTCAAGAGAGTGCGCTATTATTTTCATCAGGCTATAGCGCAAATCTTGGAATTTTTTCTGCTCTTCGAGACGAGATTAAATGGTCAATTCAAGACAAATTGAATCACGCTTCATTGATAGATGGGTGCAGGTTAATTGGTCTCCCAATTCAAAGATACCATCATAATAATCTTGAGTCTTTAGCTAATAAATTTAAAAAACAGTCAGGCTCTGGGCTTGTTGTTACAGACAATGTTTTTAGCATGGATGGAGATCGGGCCAATATTTCAGGAATTTCTAAGATTATCGATTCATCAAATACCATGCTTATGCAGGATGATGCCCATGGATTTGGTGTTTTCGATCCAATTATTCCAGAGCGTTCTATCTATATGGCCACGCTGGGAAAGGCCGCAGGTGTAATGGGAGCATTCGTGTCTGGAGACAAAGACTTTATAGAATTTCTAATTCAAAAATCAAGGCCTTATACCTATACTACTGCACTTCCACCTGTCCTATGCCATGCAATTCAAATGAGTCTAGAAATGATAAAGCATGGAGAGCAAAGGGAAAAGTTATTCAAAAATATAAAGTTTTTTCGATCAATGGCCAGTCAACTTGGCCTGAGTTTCGAGCAGTCAGATAGTGCAATTCAACCTCTAATAATCGGCTCTAGTTTGAAGGCATTATTAATTAGTAACCGCTTATTTAAGGAAGGTTTTTTTGTGAGTGCAATTCGTCCTCCTACGGTTCCGCCTAATTCGGCAAGACTTCGTTTTACCCTTTCAGCTGATCATACATTTGAACAAATAGAATCCCTACTTGAAAAGGTCAATAATGCTATGGCATAGAACAATCGGCGAGGGTCAGAGCTTAGTTTTATTGCATGGATGGGCCTTCAACAGCGATATTTTTAATGAGCTAGTCACTAAATATAAGAATGATTACTGCATTACTATTATCGATTTACCTGGTCATGGAAGAAGCCCTGATATTGAAGGTGGTATAGAAGATTGGTGTTACGAAATCATCAAGCTTATTCCTGAAAGGTCTATTCTCTTAGGATGGTCACTAGGAGGGTTGCTATCTATTTTTATAGCCAATCAAGTTAAACTTAAGGAATTGATTTTAGTAGCTGCAAGCCCATGCCTAGTAAATAACGAAAACTGGGATTATGGAATAAGGCATGAAGTATTCGATCAATTTGCTTTAAATCTAAAAGTTGATAGCACGAAGGCATTAAAACGTTTTGTGAGCTTGCAAAGTAAAAATAAGTCTCAAATTCAAGAATTACACAGCTCTATTCAAAAATATCCTGCCTCTCAAAGTGCCTTAAATAATGGTCTAGAAATAATTACTAGGTCGGACTTAAGGAATGAATTTAAGGCCATCTCCACTCCAAAAAAATGTATTCTTGGAAAGCTTGATACACTTGTCCCAGCAAAACTTCAACATTGGTATGCTGATGCTGAGACAAAAACTCAAGTCCTAAAATCTGGACATCTTCCATTTTTAGAAAATAGCTTTAAAATCTAATATTGATTAAGGTGCGGCTCTGCATCGACTCTAATAGATATAAGGTTTTTGGTATAATTTAACTATATTATTTCACCAATAAAAAGATGAGTGCATTAGTTGGGGTTATTATGGGTTCAAAATCTGATTGGCCCACAATGAAAAATGCCACAGAAATACTTGAAGAGCTTGGAGTCTCCTACGAAGTTAAGGTTGTTTCCGCTCATAGAACTCCTGATTTAATGTTTGAATATGCAGAAACTGCCGAAGCAAGAGGTCTAGAAGTCATTATTGCAGGTGCAGGAGGCTCTGCTCATTTGCCAGGAATGGTCGCTTCAAAAACTATTGTTCCTGTCTTGGGCGTGCCGGTTCAATCTAAAGCCTTAAGTGGTCAAGACTCACTATTATCGATCGTTCAAATGCCTGGAGGTATTCCAGTTGGAACTCTTGCTATTGGAGACTCTGGGGCAAAAAATGCCGGTATATTGGCTGCTCAAATTGTAGGAAACCATGACAAAGCAGTGAGAGAAAGGGTGAGCAAGTTTAGATCTGATCAAACTCAAAATGTTTTAAATAATCCAAACCCCAAAAATTAGAATATGAGAATTGGTGTTCTTGGAGCTGGTCAATTAGGAAGAATGCTGGCAATATCTGCCTATCCTCTTGGTCATCAAATGAGATTTTTAGCTTTATCTGAAGAGGACCCTTCTTCACTTCTTGGCAAAACATTTGTCCATGATAACAATCCAGAAGTAATACAAAAATTTTCTAATGACTGTGATGTTGTAACCTATGAGACTGAAAATACAGACATCAATATTGTCAATGAAATATCTAAAACCATTGAAGTTTATCCTGGAGATTTATCTCTTAGCTTAACGCAACATAGGGGCAGAGAGAAAACCTTACTGCAAAAATTAAATATTCCTTGTGCACCTTTTGAGTTGGTCAATAATGTCTCTGATTTAACTCGTGCTATTAATAATATTGGCCTTCCAGCCATTCTAAAAACTACAGAAGATGGATATGATGGTAAAGGTCAATTTCTAATCAAGTCTGAATCTCAAATAGATGAGGCCTGGGAAGCAATGTCTGGCGAAGAGTCTATTCTGGAAGGGTTTATTGACTTTAAAAGAGAACTTTCACTTGTTGCCGTTAGAGGAACTGATGGCAGTCTCAAATATTATCCTCTAGCTGAAAACTCTCACCATGAGGGCATCTTAAGATTGACAGTAGCCCCTGCACAGGAGATATCAGAGTCACTTCAAAAAAAGGCTGAAAGTTATATGATCTCGCTGCTAACTGAAATTAAACACGTTGGCGTTTTAACTCTTGAGCTATTTGACTCAGATGATGAATTGATTGTCAACGAGATTGCTCCAAGAGTTCATAATTCAGGACACTGGACAATTGAAGGTGCGCAGACTTCTCAATTTGAAAATCATATCAGAGCAATTACGAATAGCCCGCTTGGTGATACATCGATTAAAAGTCAATTCAATGCGATGATTAACATCATTGGAAAGTATGGTCCAACAAATAAGGTTCTTGAGACTAGAAATGCTCACTTACATTTGTATGATAAGAAGGAGCGAAAAAACAGAAAATTAGGACATATAACAATCACTTCAGACTCATATGAAGAATTGCAAAAATCCATTGATAATTTGAGTGATTATTTGCCCTAATCTTCATTGAGGTCAAGCTCACTTCCATGTCTCTCTAATTCTTCATGGTAAAACTGCTCTGCAAGCTTTTCTTCATAGTGGTATGCCGATAATTCACTCACCTCGACTTCTGCTAGAAACTGGCAAACATGGATCATTTCATGGCACATCGTAATGATAAATTTTTTCTTATCTAATGATTCTTCAATTTCAATGAAAAATCTCCCATCACCCTCATAATCTGTCCACGCAAGAGCGTCTTCAACCTTATGGATGGTGAGATCTATAGTAGGAAGCTTGTTCTTATGAAATAGTCCATTACAGCAAAAATTAAATAATTGTCGCGAGAGCTCCCTTTGATCTTTGTTGCCCCCATGGATATAGATCATAGCTTAGTGAAGCATCTTATTTAAAATGCTTTTCTAGATATTTAATGATGTCATTGGACTCATAAAGCCAACTAAGCTCACCAGCATTATCAATTCTCAGGCATGGGACTTGGACTTTGCCCCCATTCAGCTCCAGCTCTTTTCTATAATCACCTTGTTTGGCATTGCGAGTTTCTAGATTAAGATTCAATCGTTTAATGGCTCTTCGAGTTTTAATACAAAAAGGACATGCATAAAATTCATAAAGCTTAAGTGACTCTGTTTTTTTATTGACTTGAAGTTGGTTTTCTGAGCTTCTCTTAACAATTGCAGGCTTAATCATCCAGTCTAGAAAAATTAGAATTCTCCCTGAGCCCTCTCTGAGTAGCTTTAGAATTAATCTCATAGACTTTGCTTGAAGGCAATCAAGGTGTTTTCAAGTAATGTTGCTATTGTCATAGGACCAACACCTCCAGGGACAGGCGTTATTGCACCAGCAGTATCCTTAATGGCATCATAATCTACATCTCCAACAAGTGAGCCATCCTCTAAACGATTTATTCCTACATCAATCACTACTGCTCCCTCCTTAACCCAATCACCCTTGACCATCTTAGGTATTCCAACGCCAACAACAACGATGTCAGCCTCTCTTACTTTACCCGGGAGATCCTTTGTTTTGCTGTTACAAATGGTGACAGTGCCTCTGGCATTTAAGAGCTCCATTGCCATCGGCCTTCCAACAATATTGGAAGCACCAATAACCACACAATTCATTCCTTCAATCTTGCAATCAATTGACTCCAACATTGTCATTACGCCCTTAGGGGTGCAGGGTCTCAAATGAGACTTATTTTGCATTAATTTACCAATATTCTCACTATGAAAACCATCTACATCCTTGAAGGGGGAGATATGCTCAA
>CABXDP010000026.1 GCA_902511025.1 uncultured Gammaproteobacteria bacterium
TTTTAAATAAGAATTTACATTTAAAGAATTACTCTTATATAATAATGAGAATCATTATTATTTGTATTTAAAAGTGCTGAGTGTCAATAATTTAAAAATTTCTTTTGATGATAATCATGTCTTAGATGGATTTAATTTGCAGCTAGAGAGTGGCGATATTTTTGCTTTGCTGGGAGACAGTGGAAGTGGAAAGAGCTCAGCACTTAGATTTATTGCAGGACTTGAAAATGCCCAGTTAGGCTCTGTAGCTCTTGATGGTAATGATTTAAGTGATGGTGGAAGCCACTCAGTAAAGCCCGAGCTAAGAGAGGTCGGAATGGTTTTTCAGGATTATGCTCTTTTTCCGCATATGACTGTATTTCAAAACATCAGTTTTGGCATAAACCACTTATCTATAAAAGAAAAAATAGAAAAAGTTGAAAGACTTCTAGGTTTAATAAGTCTTGAGGGCATTGAACAAAAATATCCACATCAGCTCTCTGGGGGCGAGCAGCAGAGGGTATCTCTTGCAAGGTCTCTTGCAACCTCGCCAAAGCTTTTGTTATTAGATGAACCTTTCTCAAGCCTAGATAAGTCACACCGAAATCAACTTGTCAAAGAAGTTAGAGACATACTTAAAAAAGCAGGTGTTACTTCAATTCTTGTTACGCATGATGAATTTGAAGCCAAATCCTTTGCGGATAAAGTAGGAATAATTGATAAAAAAAAAGTTGCTTATTAAATCGAAATAGGTATCATACGCAAATGATATTGATTATCATTTGCAATAAGACACATTTTAAATATAACTTTTTATAAGGAATAAGCAATGTTTAATAAGCGATTGACCGCCAAAGCGGTTCCACTAACTGTCGTTCTTGGATCGGCAATTTTAATTTCATCATCTGCATTTGCAAGGTCAAATCTTTATGCAGATTTTCCTATCACTTTAAAAGATTACTCTGGAAGTGCAACGACATCTGTATCTTATAAAGGCCAGATGGCTAGACATGCTCTTGAGAGTTCACTAAAAAAATTAATTTCAAAGGGTGATATGAGCGCTATGCAGAGTTACTATTCAGGTGATGATGCAAATAGAGCAATTATTGCTCCTGCCACAAAAGGTGATTTTGTTATCAAGCAATCTACTATTGGAGAGCTATCTAATAAAAACTTAAGTGGAAAAACATACAAAGGTTTGGTGCCTGGATGGGTTGGCAGCATGACTGGTCCTGAAGTAGTTGCCTTTATGTTTGAAAAAGCTGCTGAATCAGAAGGTGGCTATGATGCAGCCCATGCTATGGACTATACTCAACTAGTTTCTAAGTTCTTAATGGGAGCAGTGACCTATAACCAAGCAGTTGACAATTATCTTGATGAAAAGCTTGAGGCCGATAACAAACCAAACAATAAGCCTTACAAAGATGGCGCTGCCTATACAGGTAAAGAGCATGTTTGGGATGAAGCCTTTGGTTACTTCGGTGCACCAGCTCATACTTTAACTATTTCAGCTCAAGATGTCTACAATATTGCTAAGCAGAAAGATGCTACAGTCGCAGATTGGAACTATGATGGAAAAGTTGATTTATACAACGAGATGGCTTTTGGCCATGCCTACTATGCATCTTCATTTGATAAGGGTGGTAAGACAACATATCTACATGACATTGTTGGAGCGTACATGGATGGAAGAGACTTGATAACTGCAGCTAATGGAAGCGCGTTAAGCGACTCTGAGCGTGATGAGTTAAAGGGTTATGCTCAAACAATTAAAACCAACTGGGAAAAAGTTATCGCTGAGGCCGTATTTAAGTATGCAGGCTCAACTTACAAAGACATGATAAAAATTGAAGCGATTCTTGAATCTGGTGGTGATGTATCCAAAGAATGGCGTACCTATTCTAAACACTGGGGTGAGCTCAAAGGCTTTGCTTTAGCTCTTCAAGTGGCTGGTAAAGATATGGGTGCAACATCAGTAAAGCTTAATCGTTTGATTGGTTATAGCCCACTTCTTTTAGGTAACACGCAAGTAACTGGAATTGACTCAAGCGGTGAGTATGTTCAGAGTGATGCAGAGACATGGGGCGGTTACATGGTCCATATGCTTAAAGTTCAGAACCTAATGGTTGATGAATTTGGGGTTGTTGCAAGGTCTAATGATCAAACAGCAGGTTTGTCTGATTTAGTCAACTCTCTTGGTGCAAAATCTAGCGCGGAGAATGACTGATTTTTTTGCTAACTTTCTTAATCCAGAAAAGCGCTTATTCGTTGGTTACTTAATAAGCGCTGCTTTCATAGCAGTTATCTGGCTTAAAATTGCTCAAAAAAAACCACTGATAGAAATTGTCAGTGGTTTTTTTAATTACAATGTTTGGTTTTCTAAGTCTGCGATTGCAGACTATAAGTTGATGATATTTAATCAATTTTTTTTAAAACTATTGGCTCCAATTCTAATTGGTCAGCTTGCTCTAACAGTTTTTATCTTTGAAAATATGCATTTACTTTTTTCTAGGCCCTCATCATCAATCCCGGTTTGGATGGTAATGCTTATATTTACCTCAGTACTTTTTATTCTTGATGATTTTTCCAGATACTTATTGCATCGCTTAATGCATCGAATCCCTTTATTATGGCGCTTTCACAAGGCCCATCATTCTGCTACTAATCTAACTCCACTAACTGTTCTTAGGACTCATCCTATTGAAGCAGTTCTTTTCAGTCTTAGGGCTGTGATTGTTCATTCATTATGTCTTGGAGTTTGTTTCTTCTTTTTTGCAGGTAGCGTGTCGCTTATAGAAATTTTTGGCTCAAGCGTGTTTGTTGTAATTTTTCATTCAATAGGATCAAATTTGAGACATTCTCACGTAAATCTTAGCTATTGGAATTGGCTTGAAAAGATTCTTATCTCACCTGCTCAGCATCAATTGCATCATTCAATTAGTCCAAAACATTACGACTGTAACTTTGGTGCAGTTTTTGCAATATGGGATAATATTGGACGCAGTTGTATTGTGTCAGAAAAAAATCAGGTCATTAAATTTGGACTTAAAAACCAGTCTGATAATGCACACAAACTTAAAAATTTAATTATTGGATCTTAAATTTTATCTTTAATAGTTAGAGAAAAATTTTTAACTTAATCTTATGGAGTATCAAGTGAACAAAAAAGTATCAATCTTTTCAGTATTAGCAATATCAATTTTATCAACATCCTTTTCAACAGCAGTTCTATCAGCAAATGATGATAGTTTGACTGTTTATAGTACAAGAAAAGAGCACTTAATTGAGCCATTGTTTAATGCATTTACTGATAAAACTGGGATAAGAGTAAAGTACCTGACAGGAAAGGGAGGTGCATTAATAGAACGAATCAAATTGGAGGGCAAAAAAACCAAGGCTGATTTATTTATGACTGTTGATGCTGGAAATCTTTGGTATGCCGGTACTCAAAATTTATTTCAACCTGTAAGTAGTGAAATCATTAAAAATAATATTCCCAAACATCTTCGAGACCCCAATGGATTATGGAGCGGTTTATCAGTTCGCGCTAGAACAATAATTTATAGCACGGACCGAGTTAACCCAAGTGAGTTGTCAACTTATCAAGATTTAGCAAATAAAAAATGGAAAGGTAAACTTTGTTTGAGAACAAGCAAGAAAGTTTATACAAAGTCTCTTGTATCTTCACTAATTCATCATGATGGAATTGAAAAAACAACTGAAGTGGTGAGAGGTTGGATTGATAATTTAGCCGCTACTCCTCATGCAGAAGATGTTCATATAATGGGCTCAATCCTGGCAGGTCAGTGTGATGTAGGAATAGTTAATAGCTACTATTTTGGAAGGCTGCAAGCAGAGGATCCAAATGTTGCACTTAAACTCTTTTGGGCTAACCAAGATTCTACAGGAACGCATGTCAATGTTTCAGGTGCGGGAGTCATAAAACACTCTAAGAATAAAGAGAATGCGATAAAACTGCTAGAATTTTTAACCTCAGTTGAGGCACAAAAGATATATGTTGATTTAAATAAGGAGTATCCAGCGAGTCAAAAACTAAAAGCAGATAACTTGATTGCTTTATGGGGAGATTTTAATCAGGATAAAATGAACCTATCTGTGGCTGGAAAAAATCAAGCTGATTCGGTTTCACTTATGCAGAGAGAAGGTTACAAATAATTATGTAGGTAGATTAATTAAAGCCCATGAATCGTAAGGAAAATAACTCTAACTTTTTAATGGGCATGCTTGCACTAGCAGTCTCATTTCCAATCATTGTTGTCTGTTCCGCTTGGTTTTTTCCAGGAACTGAGCTTTGGAGCCACTTTCTTGAAAATTTACTCCCTGAACTCATTGTATCAACTTTGATATTACTATTGGGTGTTGGAATAGGAGTCAGTGTTTTAGGAACCCTTCTTGCATACTTAGTTGTCATGGTTGAGTTTCCAGGACGAAGGTGGTTAGAATGGGCGCTATTTTTGCCCTTTGCAATACCCGCCTATGTTCTAGCTTTTGTTTATCTTGGGGTTTTTGACTATTCAGGCTATGCACAGGTCTGGCTGAGGGAGTTTACTGGAATGCCTGGATTTGATATCAGAGCTGGAAGTTGGGCAATTATATTAACATTTGTATTGGTTTTTTATCCTTATGTTTACATGATAGCAAGAGCATCATTTAAGCGACAAAAAATTCAGATGATTGAGGCTGGAAAAATGCTTGGTGCAAAACCTTTTCTGGTTTTTTGGAAAATTTCTGTCCCTCTCGCAAGGCCAGCAATTGCTGCTGGGTTACTTGTTACTCTTATGGAGACTTTGGCAGATTTTGGGGTAGTCTCACTTTTTAACTACTCAACTTTCACAACAGCAATTTATTCAGCATGGGGCGATTTTCGCTCTATAGAAGTTGCTGCACAACTAGCATCAATACTCGTTTTAATTGCATTTTTTCTTATTTATTTTGAAAAAAAAGCCCGAGGCAAAGCTAAATATTACTCATCAGATGTATCCCATATCAGGCCCTATAATGCAGAAGGCATTTCAGGCTGGATTATTTTTTTATTTGTTTTTGGCGTATTTATGCTTTCTTTTGCAATGCCTATGCTCCAACTTGTTATTTGGAGTATGAAAAAATACAGCGAAGAAATTAGCCAGTTCTACTTTAATTATCTTTCCTCTACTGGGATTTTGACGGTTAGTGCGACAATCTTAACTGTTGCAGTAGCTACCATGCTAGCCTTGCCCAGTCGTCGGAAGGATGAAAGTAAAGCATTGCAGCTTCTGATAAGGTTTTCGACATTAGGCTATGCATTGCCTGGATCAGTAATGGCTGTTGGACTTTTATATGGTGTTCAAAATATTTCATTAGTGAGTATCCATTTAGGAGGCTCATCCATAAACCATATTCTTTTTGGATCAGTGGCATTGTTGCTTTTTGCATACATTTCTAGATTTATGGCAATTGCCTTCAACTCAACAAGTGCCTCCAGTGAGCAGATCAAACCTGTTTTTGAACAGAGCGCTAGACTATTAGGATCTTCAAGGATGCGTTTAATCAAAGAAATATACCTTCCAATGATGACACCTGGAATATTAGCCGGAGGTTTGTTAGTAGCTGTAGATGTGATGAAGGAGCTTCCTGCAACCTATCTATTAAGGCCTTTTGGATGGGATACTCTAGCCATTAGGGTTTTTGAATTGAGCTCAGAGGGCCTATATGACAGGGCAGCTATTCCTGCTCTAATAATGGTATTTTTAGGAGCAATTATTATGCTGTTATTTATTCGACTGGACAGTGAAAAATATTAATACTCAAGCGCTTACTTGTTAAAAAAGAATAGATCTTATTTGAATTAGGTAAAATATTTTCTAACACTTATCCTTTTTAATTACTTATGAGCATTGATTTACTTTGTGTGAATGGCGTTAAATGCTCTTCTGTTGCTTCTGGGATAAAGAATAATAATTCATTAGACTTGTCTCTAATTTCACTAATTGATGGTACTAATACTGCTGCAGTTTTTACTCAAAATATCTTTTGTGCTGCTCCTGTTTTAGTTGCCAAAAACCACTTAAATTCTAATATACAAGCCCTTTTAATTAACAGCGGTAATGCCAATGCTGGGACTGGTAAAAAAGGTTTAGAAGATAGCTTTAAATCCTGTGAGATTATAGCTGAAGAACTCAACATTAAACCTGAGCAGGTTCTACCATTCTCGACTGGAGTAATCGGTCAATTGCTTCCTGTTGAGTCTATTGAAAAAAACGCAAATAAACTCGTTAATTCTCTTACTGAAGATGGGTTAGGTAATGTTGCAAAAGGCATCTTAACTACAGACCTAGTAGAAAAGTATTGTTCAGTCTCATTCAAAGTCGATGGTGTAAAAGTTAATCTCTCAGGTGTTGCAAAAGGATCCGGAATGATTAGGCCGAACATGGCAACCATGCTAAGTTTTATCGTGACTGATATTGGCGCTTCTCAAGATGAGTTGCAGCAATGCCTTGATATTTCTGTAAGTCAGTCATTTAATCGTATTACTGTGGATGGTGATACATCAACTAATGATGCTTGTACACTTAGTGCTACGAATCAATCTGGCATTCTTTACTCTCAATGCAAGGAAGCGTTTCAAAAATCTTTAAATGAACTGACTAAAAAGCTTGCACATATGATTGTTAAAGATGGAGAGGGGTCTTCAAAATTTGTCGAAGTTAGGGTAAGTGGGCTAGAGTCAAATGAAGATTGTTTAGAGGTGGCTTATACAGTGGCCCATTCACCACTAGTAAAAACAGCATTATTTGCCAGTGATGCTAACTGGGGAAGAATACTTGCTGCAGTTGGACGCGCCAGAGTAGATGGAATATCTTTTGAAAATATTAATATTTCACTGAATGAAGTTCAGATTATCTCATCAGGAGAAATTAGTGAGCAATATACAGAGGAAGCTGGAAGTCGTGAAATGGAAAAACCTGAAATCACAATATGGATTAATTTAGGAGAATTTAAAACGAATGAAAGCGTCTGGACAACTGATTTGTCCTATGACTATGTAAAGATAAACGCTGAATATCGAAGCTAAACTTATATATCCATTAGCTTAAGTATTGTCAATGATGTATTGTTTAAATCTTCTAGCAATTGGAGATAGTTCTTCCTCAGCATGATGAACTATATGCCATTTTCTTATAATTGGGAATGGCTCAACATTTAGCTGCTTAATGATTTTGTTTTTGAGCTGAAGACTTACAGAGTGCATCGAAACAAATCCTATTCCTAGCCCTGCTTGAACAGCCTCAACAATTGCCTCATTGGAGTTAATTTGAATCTCTGAATTAAAATTCAATCCAGTAAACTTCTCAATTGTCATTCTAGTTCCTGATCCAACCTCTCTAGTTAGTAAAGTCTCTTTGGAAAGATCTTTAATAGTTACCTTTTTCTTATTAAGTAAATCATTTTGAGGATGTGCAATAGCAATCAATGGATTTTCCATAAAAGCTCTCGATATTAATGGGATATCCTTAGGCGGCTCGCCCATAATTACTAAATCAGCATTATTATTTTTTAAATTATCAAGTAGTGCAAACCGATTAGTGACATCAATATAAAAAGTCATTTTAGGAAATTCTTTTTTAAATCTTGCGAGTAAAGTGCTGACAAAAGAATTTGCAGTAGTCGCAACAGCTATTTGAAGATGACCAGAGTTAGGATTAAGTATTTCATTGATTTCAAGCTTAGATCCTTCAAGAGTATTAATGGTTTCTATTGCAGTTTTATAAATTTTCTTACCCAGGAAAGTAGGGCTTATTTTCTTTCCATTAATATCAAATAACTTCGCACCTATATTTTGCTGTAATTGTTGGACTTGCATATAGACCGCAGGTTGAGTAATATGGAGCTCTTTACTAGCGCTAGTAAAGCCTCCAAGCCTTATTACAGATTCAAAACTATAAAGCTGTTTAAGCGTGTAATTAATCATAAGTTAAACTAATGATTATATAAATAAATATTATTTTACATTATTTTTATCCACAACTATAATGACTTCATTTTAGACAAATAAAAAGGGGATTTACTAATGGCAAAGAAAGGATATGATGCTGGAGTTAAGGAGTATAGAGACACCTACTGGATGCCTGAATACGAGCCAGTTGATACCGATATTCTTGCATGTTTCAAAATAACTCCACAGCCAGGGGTTCCAAGAGAAGAAGTAGCCGCTGCTGTAGCTGCTGAATCCTCAACAGGAACTTGGACAACAGTCTGGACTGACCTGCTAACTGATCTTGATCACTACAAGGGAAGGGCATACAGGATTGAAGATGTCCCAGGTTCAGACGATGCAATCTATGCATTTATTGCCTACCCAATCGATTTATTCGAGGAAGGATCAATTGTAAATGTACTAACCTCTCTAGTGGGAAATGTGTTCGGTTTTAAAGCTCTTAGAGCTCTAAGATTAGAGGATATTCGTTTTCCAATAGCGTATGTAATGACCTGTGGTGGCCCACCGAATGGTATCGAGGTTGAAAGGGATAAAATGAATAAATATGGTAGGCCCCTATTGGGTTGCACCATTAAGCCAAAACTTGGTTTATCAGCTAAGAATTATGGAAGGGCATGCTATGAGGGACTGAGAGGTGGTTTAGATTTTACAAAAGATGATGAAAACGTTAACTCTCAGCCATTTATGCGCTGGAGAGACAGATTTGGTTTTGTGCAGGATGCTATCGAGAGGGCTGAGAGGGAAACTGGAGAGCGTAAGGGCCATTATCTGAATGTGACTGCTCCAACTCCTGAAGAAATGTATAAACGTGCGGAGTATGCTAAGGAATTAGGTACTCCAATTATCATGCATGACTTCTTTACAGCTGGATTTACTGCTAATACTGGACTTGCAAATTGGTGTCGTGATAACGGTTTATTGCTTCACATTCATAGAGCCATGCATGCTGTTGTTGATAGAAATCCAAACCATGGGATTCACTTTAGAGTTCTAGCAAAATGTTTAAGACTTTCCGGAGGTGACCATATGCACTCAGGAACTGTTGTAGGAAAGCTTGAAGGAGACCGCGACTCTACTCTGGGTTGGATAGATTGTATGCGTGATAGTTTTATTAAAGAGGACCGATCAAGAGGTATCTTCTTTGATCAAGATTTTGGCTCGATGCCAGGAATGTTGCCCGTAGCATCTGGAGGAATTCATGTTTGGCATATGCCTGCACTAGTAAATATCTTTGGAGACAACTCTGTTCTTCAATTTGGTGGAGGAACGCTCGGCCATCCTTGGGGTAATGCAGCTGGCGCAGCTGCTAATAGGGTTGCAGTTGAGGCTTGTGTTGAGGCTCGAAATGCTGGACGTGAATTGGAAAAAGAATCGAAACATATCCTCACGAGTGCAGCTAAACATTCTCCAGAACTCAAGGTGGCGATGGAGACCTGGAAAGAGATTAAGTTCGAGTTTGATACAGTTGACAAGCTAGATATTCAGCATAAATAAATATAGGTTAATAAAAAAAGGAAAAGATTATGAGCAAAGTTCAAGATTATCCGTCACGACTGGGAGACAACTCTAGCAGAAAGTTTGAAACCTTTTCTTACTTACCCGCAATGACAAATAAACAAATTCGTGAGCAGGTTCAGTATATTGTTGATCAGGGATACAACCCAGGAGTTGAGCACACTGAGGTCGAAAATGCTATGGAAAATTACTGGTATATGTGGAAACTTCCAATGTTTGGTGAAACAGATGTCAATACTATTTTGGCTGAATGTAAAGCATGTCATGATGCAAATCCTGAAAATCATGTTCGATTAATTGGTTACGATAACTATGCACAGTCCCAGGGAGCATCAATGGTTATTTACAGAGGCAAAGGATTTAAATAATCAAGTAAAATCAGGTTAGCTTGATTGGATAAACCCTTGTCTTAAAGCAGGGGTTTTTTTTCGAAAGGAATTAAATATGAATGAATTAGACCAATACAAAATTGCTGAAGAGCCTTTCTATCAGCCTCAAGATGATGAAATTGAGATGTATACGGCAGCTTATATGAATCGTATGCCCGTTATGTTAAAAGGACCAACTGGATGCGGCAAATCTCGATTTGTTGAGTATATGGCATATAAATTGGATAAGCCATTAATTACTGTAGCTTGCAACGAGGATATGTCAGCAAGTGATCTAGTAGGGCGCTTTCTGCTTGATAAGGAAGGGACAATTTGGCAAGATGGACCCTTGGCGATGGCCGCTCGATACGGTGGTATATGTTACTTAGATGAAGTAGTTGAGGCTAGGCAAGATACCACGGTAGTTATTCACCCGTTGACAGATTATAGAAGAACACTTCCTCTTGATAAAAAAGGTGAGTTAATTGATGCCCATCCTGATTTTCAGCTTGTCATCTC
>CABXDP010000027.1 GCA_902511025.1 uncultured Gammaproteobacteria bacterium
TCAACCGCTGTTTGGAGGTTGCGCATATCGTTCATCGCATCAAAAATACGCAGAACGCCGACACCATTTTCTGCACAACGGTCAACAAAATTTCTTACCACGTCATCACCATAATGACGATAGCCCAGTAAATTTTGGGCTCTAAGTAGCATCTGCTGAGGGGTATTAGGCATCGCTTTACTGATTTCTCTAATTCTATCCCAAGGATCTTCACCCAAAAAACGGATGCACGCATCAAACGTGGCACCGCCCCAAGATTCCGTTGACCAATAACCCACCTTATCTAGCTTTTCAGCAATTGGCAGCATGTCATCGATTCTCATCCTTGTCGCGAAAAGTGACTGGTGTCCATCCCTTAAAACAAGTTCAGTAATTTCTACAGGTTTTGTGTTGACATCATTTGACATAAATTAAGCTCCAGTATGCAATCTAATTGCTTTCTCAATGATTGATTTTGTATCTTCATCTATTAAATTATCCGTTTGAACTGGTGAAACAGAAGCACTAGGTACAAAAGGCTGGAGTCTCAAAACAGAAGCTGACATAAAGCTTGTTAGAATTACCATTAAAGCCAAAAATACAAAAACAAACCCCATCCCAAAGAGAGTTAAGTTGATCGCTTCACTCAGTAAATTGTTGTCCATAATAGATATCCAAAAAAAATTGATTCTATGGTCTAAATTTTAACATCGAAAAAATAATTTGAATCCTGGTAGATTCCCAAAATTCATAATACGAATAATTAATCAATTCATATTTGGTACCAGTGGACGGGCTCGAACCGTCACTCCCGTGAAGGAACCGGATTTTGAATCCGGCGTGTCTACCAATTCCACCACACTGGCTTAATTTAGGTTTATTTGTGCCTAAAAGTAATTCTTCCTTTAGTTAAATCATAAGGAGTCATTTCTACAGTGACCTTATCGCCAGGCAATATACGTATATAGTGTTTACGAATCTTTCCAGAAATATGAGCAAGAACGCTGTGACCATTCTCCAATTCAACTTTGAATGTTGTATTGGGTAATTTCTCCTTTACTACACCCTCTAACTCAATGTAATCACTTTTTGACATATATTCATTCGATATAATTTAAAAACCAGAGTGCATTATACCTAAATACTTTTATTTTTTGCATTAGGAATAGGTGCAAAACCCATATATAGCAGGAAAAAAACTAAATTGCGATTGAAAATTTAGTGGATGTGTCTCTTAGAATGAACCCAACCCTGAAGCTTTTGAAAATCTGTCTTCTTTTCAGGTTGTACAATTTTTTCGAGCTCAACAAGCCTTTCATTAAGTTCATTAAAGGCATTTGTATAGTGCTTGCTCTTGATAGATTCTTGATAAAGCTTAGACTTGAGTGTCGCAATGACTGAAACCAAATCTTGATCATTGCTAGCTTCACTCAATAATGAATCTGAATTTAGCTTAGTTTGAGTAGCTTGAAACCGCTTAAGATGTTGAGTCGCTTCTGAAGGACTCTCCAACAAAGAATCTTTTGTGGCTAAATTGCTCGGATTAAAAGGAATAACTCTTTCAGAAATGTTTAGGTCTTGGAGGGAGCCGCGAGTCGTAGGTTGTTGGACGGTGAAGCCACTAACTCCTAGTAAGCGTGCGATCCATGAAATTCCAAATCTTATCACCTGAACTCCCTATATAGTTTTATATATGTTACCCAAACAATATATATTTGTGGATTTTTTTATTATTTTTTATCAACTAATAAATTAACTAAATCTTCATCTGAAGGATTTAAAGTGATTTCAATATTTGTGAAACCAAAATCCCTTGCAAGAACTCTAATTCTTTCACTAAAGACAATTATTTTTTTTGTCAGGAGAGTTTGAATAAAGTCAGAAGAAATACTTTCAACTAGGCGCATAATATTTACAAGGCTCTCTTCACTCGTGGCCATGAGAAAACCATCAGGATAGCTCATAAACATTTCTAATGACTCATTATGTTGCAATGTCAGTTCGCATTGAACCCTCTTATATACCTCAAAGTAATCAACTTGATTTGAGAAACTAAGATTATTTTTCAAAGTTTCAGAACCTCCTTTACCCCTAATAATTAAGATTTTTTTATTTGATAAAGCTTGGCATTCTTTCATCTTCAGAAGCTCCAGGCTTGAAGCATTTTTCTTAGGATAGCAGTCAACTTTGATATTTTTACTTATGAGTTGTTTAACCGTTACAGGTCCAACTGCAAAAATTTCCACAGGATCAATAAATAGCTGATCAAAATATTCTTCGGCATAATTTACTGCATTAACACTTATAAATATAATGACATCATATTTATGATTTAGAACGATGGGTCTATGCTTTTTTATCTCAAGAGCCGGAAATAAAGCATAGTCAATTTCATTCGTCAACAAAAGTGACTCTAAGTTTTTAGTTTGTCCAATTGGCCTGGTAATTAGAAGCATCTAAGCATTATAAATAGATGTTTAAAGACTTTTGATTAATTTTACATGGCTCAACTTTAATAGAATATCTTCATGCAGTGTTTGTAAATTTCAAACTGCGTTGACTTTATAATGGTCAATAAATTTCTTTAATATAAAAATATGTTTATTTCAATTTTATCTCTTTTAATTGGCTTTGGTTTGCTCGTATGGAGTGCAGATACTTTTACTGATAATGGAGCTAAAATCGCTAGAATCTTTAACATTTCTCCGCTAATTATTGGTCTACTTATTTTTGGCTTTGGAACTTCAGCGCCTGAAATGTTAGTATCAGGCTTGGCGGCCTATGATGGACACCCTGAATTAAGCATTGGTAATGCTTTTGGATCAAATATTTTTAATATTGGCCTTGTCTTAGCAATAACTGCCATTATTTATCCAGTAACAGTTGAAAAGGCAGTTTTAAAGAAAGAGTGGGTTTTTCTTTTTCTTTCATCTTTGGTTGCAGGTTTTTTACTAATGGATGGTTTCTTAAGCTTTATGGATGGTTTGACCCTCTTAGCCTTACTCTTTGTATTTCTTTTTTATGTTTTTAGTGAATCTAAAAAAGGAAACACTAATGACCTAGAAATATCGGAAGAACCAATCGATAATCAAGACAAGAGCAAGACATGGCTTCTTCTATTAGTCTCACTTGTGATTCTAGTATCTAGTGCAAGGCTTGTCGTTTGGGGTGGCACTAATCTCGCCCTAGCTTTTGGTGTAAGTGATTTAATTATTGGTCTAACAGTTGTTGCTCTTGGCACTAGTCTTCCTGAACTTGCTGTTGCAATAAGTAGCGCTTTAAAAAGACAACATCAAATGATTATTGGAAATATTATTGGATCCAATTTATTTAATACCTTGGGCGTTTTAGCAATACCAGGATTAATTTTGCCTTTTCAAATTCCTGAAGAAGTAATGAGTAGGGATTTTATTTACATGATTATTCTTACTCTGTTAATTCTCATTCTATCATTTAAACTAAAAATTAACCGATTCGGAGGAATAATTCTTTTAGGGATTCTAGCCTCATATTTATATCAATTAGTTTGGATTTAAAATTAAAAAATCTTGATGAAACTAAAGAGTTAGCAGAAACATTTGCTAAGTGCTGCACTCAAATTGAATCCTCCTGTGTCATCTATTTAATAGGTGATCTTGGAGTTGGTAAGACTACTTTTGCACAATTTTTTATCAGATATTTTGGCTTTGACAAAGTAAAAAGTCCAACCTACACCCTTGTTGAAACCTACCAAAATGATAGAGCTCATATCCATCACTTTGATTGCTATCGTCTAACTGACCCTGAAGAATTAGAATACATTGGTATTCGAGATTATCTTAAATCAAATAGTCTTCAGTTAATTGAATGGCCAGAATTAGGAAAAGGCTCTATAGCAAAAGCTGATATTTCAATCAAGCTCATTGGTAACGCTGAGTCTAGAGAGGCTAAAATTTCATTTGAATCCAAATTAGGCAGATCAATTAAAAAATGCGTCATTGGATAGGTCTTTTTATTATTATTTTTTCATCTGTTGTGTTTGGTGAAGACAAAACAACACTTTATGATTTTAGATACTGGTCTGCTCCTGATCATACTCGAATTGTAATTGATAAAGAGGAGGACACTCTTTTTAATATAATAAGTTATGATGATTTCGTTATTATTAGCTTTGACGATGCAGAAGTATTATCTGAAACCTTTTCAAATATTTTTTTTAAAGATGATCGGATACAAAAAGTTAGAATCAAGCGTGAAAAAAGTACCATCAAGTTAATCGTTCACATTAATAGAAAATTTAATGTCAAACACTTTACACTCAATCCAAACACAAAATACAAGCATCATAGACTGGTTGTTGATGTTATTGACTCTGACATCAAGGTTACAAAAAAAATCTCGAAAATTGATTATCCTCCTTCTCTCAGAAATCAACAAACGATTCTGATTGATGCTGGCCATGGAGGTGAAGATTCTGGAGCAGTGGGAAGAAACAAGTCACTAGAAAAGAATGTGAATTTGGCGATTGCAAAAAAACTTGTTGATATCATTAATAAAAATAAAGATTTCAACGCGGTGTTAAGTAGAGGTGGAGATTATTATGTTCCTCTTACAAAAAGACTAACAATAGCCCAAAAACAAAAGGTGTCAATGTTTATTTCTATTCATGCGGACTCAGTGGAAAGCATTAGTGCAAAAGGAGCTTCGGTCTATATATTGAGTGAAAAAGGAAATAATAGTAAACTTGCTAGACAGCTTGAGGAGTCACAAAACGTAGTAGACCAGTTTGGCGGCGTAGAGGCAGTCATTGATAATGATCAATTTTTAAAGAGTATATTGAGTGACTATTCTCGAAAAGACAAAGAGAAACAATCATTTCAACTAGCTCAAGAGATAATTTCTCAACTTAATAAAGTTGGCCCTATTCACAAAAAAATACCTCAAAAAGCAAACTTTGTTGTCCTTAAGTCACCTTCCATTCCCTCTGTCCTAGTTGAGACCGCCTTTATTTCAAACCCTACCCAAGAAAAACGCTTGACAAACAAGAGTCAGCAACAAAAAATTGCTCAGTCAATTTATCAAGGAATAGTGAATTTTTATGAGCAACTGGATTAATCTTTTTGCTTTTATGTCTTTTTAAGAACAATTGCGTCACTTACCAGCTGATGAACACTCACGACCATATATGGATCAAAATCATAATTTGGTAGAACTTTTGAAAACTGTGACTTACAAATAGCGCAGATAGCAGCTAATGTATTGACCCCACTTTCTTGCTCACTTTTTCGAAGTGCATGCATTCTTGGTTTAGCACCTTTTATTCTAAGATCAATCAGATCATCAGTGAGTAGGCCCGCACCACCACCACAACAAAAAGTAGCCGACTTAATTGTATTTTTGGGCATATCTATAAAGTTATTGCAGGCTGCTTTAATGACTTCTCTCGGCAAGATAAATTGACCATTTTCTATATCACCCATATTGCTACCTCGAGCAACATTACAAGAATCATGAAATGTAACTACTCGATGATCGTTATTTGATTTTTCAAATGTTAATTTATTGTTTTTAATTAAATCATAGGTAAATTCAATCATATGTTGTGGCTGAGGATAATTACTATCGAGTTGATCTTGGAGCCTCAAAGCATACTCATCCTCTGCGCCTCCACCGATGCCCGAGAGAGTATTCCAAAAACTATATGCCACTCGCCATGCATGCCCACACTCTCCAATAATGACTCTTTTTACATTTAAATCCAGTGCCGCCTTACGGATTCGAAGGGCGCCCTCTCTCATCACATCATAATTGCCTATAAACATACCAAAGTTCGCTGCCTCTGAAGCATAGGAACTTAGAGTCCAACTAACCCCACTCTCATGAAAAACTTTTGCATATCCAATTAGGCCATCAATATGGGGCTCAGCAAAAAAATCTGCTGATGGCGAAACCATCAATACTTCAGAATTTTCAATATCTATGGGTAACTTAACATCAACCCCAGTATCATCTTTAATCTCCTCCTCAAGATCCAGGAGAGTATCTTTAAGAGCAGGCTCAGGCATCCCTAGATTGTTTCCAATTTTCTTGACTTTGCCCAAAATTTGGTTTGTGTATTTTTGACCCACTCCAATGACATTCATCACCTCTCTTGCTGCCATTGAAATCTCTGCCGTATCTATACCTGACGGACAGAATACAGCACATCTTCTGCATTGAGAACATTGATGAAAATAGTTATACCAATCATCCAACATTTCCTCATCAAGGTCTTTAGCTCCGACTAACCTTGGGAAATATTTTCCTGCAAATGTAAAGTGTCTTCTGTAGACACTTCTAAATAAGTCCTGTCGCGCAACCGGCATGTTCTTTGGATCGGCAGTACCTAAAAAATAGTGGCACTTGTCAGTGCATGCGCCACACTTCATACAGCTATCTAAGAAAACTTGAACCGATTTATATTTGGACTTAGTTTCAGCCATTTTATTAATAGCCACTTCTTGCCAATTGTCAACCTTTTCTCCTGGAAATCCAAGGTTATTTTGAATCTCAACTGAAGCCTTAAATGGACCATCACCAGCCATAGAATCTCTTCTAATTGATGGTGTTTCAACATAAGTTGGAAGTTTAATTTGATTATCAGTTGACAAGACTATTTGTCCCTTAAATGTTTGGATTCAAGATTCATTTTAAATCATCTTCTTTTTTTGAGGCCCAATCTGAGAGGTGCCTCTTTTTACGAGCATTATCCACCTGATTAAGGGTAGGTGAAAAAAATATACCTGGAGCATGTAATAATTTAGATATAGGAAAAATAGCAATGAGACAAAAAACAGGGAAAATATGTAAAAGAAAAATAATTTCTCCAGGTAATTCTGACCAATTAAACGTAATCAAACCTGATGCAAAATTTTTAACCATTAGTAAATTTGGATGATTATTTGCAAAAGTCATTATCATTCCAGTTGAAGCAATAAAAATAAAAACGATTAACATCAAGAAGTCTGAAGGTGCAGATATGTAACGAACCCTATCAACAAATAATCTTCTACCTAATAATCCTAATAAGCCAAAAATAAGAGGATAAGCGGCATACTTTAATGGTTCAGTTTTATATAGGATTGAAGGCACTTCACCTGGCCAAAAATAAACTAAATGTCGAAAAAATAATAAGACCAAAGCTAAATGAAAACTCCACCCAAAAAGCCAGGTCCATTTGTTGGCTTTGAACAGGCTTGCAAACAAAAAAATCTCTCTAAAGTATCTCAAAAAAACTCCTTTTTTATCCAGCGCAGATGGTGCAATTGGAATCTTCAGTGGAGCAGGAGTTTTCCAATATTGAATAATCTTATAGGACAATCCAGATATAAAAATTAGGGCAGAGATATAAAAAAAGAAAATTAATGAAATACTTATCAGCGACATATGACTCTATCTCTATGAAAAAAAATGGAAGTCAATGCATTATAGCAAAACTAACAATCTTAAATCAAACACAGCCTGTTGGTTTTGGCAAGCCAGCGAATCGACATCCTTGCTTTGCAGGTCCATATGGAAAAAGAGAATATAGATAACGAGAATTTCCCTTGTCATTTCCAAGCTTTTTTGCAATAGCTTTAGTAAGAACTCTTACAGCTGGAGCAAACTCATATTCCTCATAATATGCCTGAAGAAAGTTGATGACCTCCCAGTGTTCAGGTGACAATTCAATTCCATCTTCTTCTGACATAGCCTGTGCAATATCAGCTGTCCAATCAGACACCTTAAGCAAGTAGCCCTCTTCATCAACTTCAGCACCTAGTATTTCTGCCATAACTATTATTAACCCTTAAGAATTTGCTAGAAAATTATTGACACTTGAGGCAACTCCTCGCCCTTCATTTATTGCCCAAACGACCAATGATTGGCCTCTCCTACAGTCTCCTGCTGAAAAGATCCCTTCTTTTGATGTTCTGTAATCCCCATGTTCGGACTGATAGTTACCTCTCTGATCAAGCTCGATCTCTGAATCATCACTTAAATAATGCTCTGGAGAAACAAAGCCCATCGACAACAAAACGAGTTCAGCATCCCAAATTTTCTCGGTTCCTTCAATCTCAGTTAACTTGCCCTCAATCAAATCGACGTTTACTGTTTTTATACCTTTAACATTGCCATCAGTGTCCTTGATGAATGCCTTAGTAAGAAGCTGGTAATGCCTTGGATCCTCACCAAAAACTTGACTTGACTCTTCGTGGCCATAGTCTACTCTGAAGATTACCGGCCACTCTGGCCATGGGTTATTGTCTGAACGATCCTCGGGAGGACGACTCATTAATTCAAAATTAATGATTGATTTAGCGCCCTGTCTCAAAGAAGTTCCAATACAGTCAGTTCCAGTATCACCACCACCTATAACGATCACATTTTTACCTTTTGCAGATAGATCACTTTGATCTGGCTGACCACTATCAAGAAGGCTTTTGGTATTTGATGTCAGGAAATCCATTGCTGGATAAATGCCTTTCGCATCTCTATTTTCTGCAGGCAAATCACGCGCTTGAGTGGCGCCGGTTGTAAAAATAACCGCATCGCAATTTTCTTTAAGCCCTTTGGTAGTTATATCTTTTCCAATATTTACATTGGTTATAAATTCTATTCCTTCACTTTCTAGCAATTTCACTCGACGCTCAACAACATCTTTACTGAGCTTCATATTGGGTATACCATACATCAAGAGACCACCAATTCTATCGCTTCTCTCATAAACTTTAACAGAGTGCCCCATTTGATTCAGTTCATCTGCAGCTGCAAGACCTGCAGGACCTGATCCAACTATTGCTACGTTTTTGCCTGAACGAGACTCAACCAATCTTGTTTTAATCCATCCTTCTTCAAAGCCCTTATCGACAATTGCTAATTCAATATTTTTTATTGTAACAGCTGGGTTATTTAGTCCAAGAACACATGAACCTTCGCATGGAGCAGGACACACTCTTCCAGTGAACTCAGGGAAATTATTAGTTTTCTCAAGGCGTTCAAGGGCCTCTTGCCATTCATTTTTATAAACTAGATCATTCCATTCAGGAATTAGATTATCGATTGGACATCCATTTGATGATTGACAAAAAGGAACACCGCAATCCATGCATCTTGAACCTTGTTCTTGAAGCAGATCTAAATTATGGCTACCTGAAAAAATTTCATCATAATCATTTATGCGAATATCAACCTCACGATATGACTCAACTTGCCTGTCTAGCTCTAAAAATCCAGTTGCTTTACCCATGCCTTCCTTTTAATTTTTGTGCGCAACATTATCTCATAATATCATGAAAAACATTTAAAAAATAACATCAATAACATCTATTTTTAAGAGTGATTTAAGACAATAGATTCTTGTGAAAATACTAAAAGATATGTATAATTACCGCTTTTTTTCAAACCCAATATAGGTGCAATTGTGAATTTAATTGATCAAATTGAAAGTGAGCAACTCAGAACAGACATTCCTGAATTTTCTGCGGGTGACACGGTTGTTGTTCAGGTGAAAGTTCGCGAAGGAAATCGCCAAAGACTTCAAGCCTTTGAGGGTGTTGTGATTGCCAAGAAAAACAGAGGGTTAAACTCTGCTTTTACAGTTCGTAAAATCTCTCATGGTGAAGGCGTTGAGAGAGTCTTCCAAACTCACTCTTCAATGATTGATAGCGTTACTGTTAAAAGAAGCGGTAAAGTTAGAAAAGCTAAGCTATATTATTTACGAGGACTTACAGGTAAGGCTGCTAGAATTAAAGAAAAGCTTAATAAAAAGTAATTCTTAATCAAATTTTAATGCCAGTACTAGCTGGCATTTTTTATCAACTTTAAAAAATTCTTAAGTAGAATAAATGGTGATGAATAATCAACTCATTGACCAATTTATTGATTTCTACTGGCTAACCACTGGAGCGAGTCAAAATACCCTAAGCGCCTATCGCTCTGATCTTAATATTTTTAGTAAATGGCTTAAGGATATCCCATTTGAAAATGTTAATAGATACTTGGTTGATGAATATTTCTCATTTCGAAAAGACTCTAAGCTAAGCGCCTCATCTCAATCACGAATACTCACGTGCCTCCACTCATTCTTTCAATATTTACTAGAGCATCAAGTCATCACTAATGATCCAACAGATCAAATGAATTATCCAAAGTTATACAAAAAATTACCTATTTTTTTAAATATTCAAGAGGTAGAAAGGCTAATGAATGCACCTAATATTAACACTACTATTGGCCAAAGGGACCGTGCTATGATTGAACTTCTCTATTCTTGTGGCCTCAGGGTATCAGAACTTATAAACTTAAGTTTTCATAATATCAATCTGAAAGATGAGTTTATTCGTGTTCATGGAAAGGGAAATA
>CABXDP010000028.1 GCA_902511025.1 uncultured Gammaproteobacteria bacterium
CCAGTTAGTGCAATTAACTGACCCTTTTCAATGGAGTCACCTTCGCTGACCAGTAACTCCTGATTTTGATTGTAAATACTATAGAAACCATAGGCATGTTTAATGATGATCATTTTTCCATAGCTAGTCATTCTGTCGCCACTATAAACGACCTCACCTTTTCTAACAGATCTAACTTCTTGGCCTGGTGCATTATCAAAAGTTAATCCGTAATGACCCTCATTTTCAGAATAATTTTTTTGAATTGGAGAGTCTACAGGGAGTGACCAATTCTTTTTGACATTTGTTTTTTTGGATTGAGCTTTGCTGACTTGGCTGGAAGATTCAACCATATTGAAAGACTTTTCTTCAACAATCACCTGTCCAGGCTGGTTAGTTAGACAGCCTGAAAGGCAGATAAAAACAACCAGTGTTATTAATTTATTGTCCATACCATAAAAATAAAGCAATCGCTATAATTAGAAGATATCCAAGCCAATCAATGTATTTATTTAACCATGCGTCAGCCATTTTTCCAAACTTTCTGACAATAAAAGATATTAAAAAATATCTAGAGCCCCTAGCAATTAATGAAAAAACAATAAATGGGAACAAGGACATTGACATCATTCCGGCAGAAATTGTAAAAAGTTTGTATGGAATCGGGCTAAAGCCAGCAATTAAGATAATATAGATGCCATAAGTTTGAAAGTAGATTTGTGCAGTTTCAAATTTTGCTTCATAGCCTAAGTTAATCAGTAATGGCATTATAAAGTTTTCTGCTTGGACTCCAATGAAGTAGCCTAGGATTGCTCCAAGAACTGATGCGACAGTACAAATTGCAGCAAAATAGAAGGCTTTTGATCTATTTCTTAAGGACATTGATGCCAATAACAAGTCCTGAAGAGGAAGAGGAATAATGACTGATTCAAAAAAACTTATGACTGAAAGCCAAAGAATGGCAAATCGGCTTGAAGACCAATCTAAAATCTTGTTATAAATTGAGTGAAAAGGCCTCATTGTGAGCTTATTGGGCTATTTTTTCAACATGGGGAAGCCAAGTCGCTCCCTAGACTCATAGTAGGCTTGTGCTACTTTTTGACTCATTGACCTAACCCTTCGAATAAATCTCGCTCTATCTGTTACGCTGATTGCTCTCCTAGCATCAAGGAGATTAAAAATATGAGAAGCCTTCATAGTCTGTTCGTAAGCAGGAAAGGGGAGGTTTTCTTCAATAAGTTTTGAGTTCATTGACTCAGCTTCATCAAATTGCCTGAACAGAACAGCTGTATCTGCAATTTCAAAGTTATATTTGGATTGCTCAACTTCATTTTGATGGTATACATCCCCATAAGTTAGGCCATCGGTCCAAACAAGATCATAAACGCTACCAACCCCTTGAAGGTACATTGCCAGCCTTTCAAGGCCGTAGGTCAGCTCACCAGAGACTGGTTTACATGTTAGCCCGCCAACTTGCTGGAAATAAGTGAATTGACTAACTTCCATTCCATTTAACCAGACTTCCCATCCAAGACCCCAGGCTCCCAAAGTGGGCGACTCCCAATTATCTTCAACAAATCTTACATCATGCATTTTTAAATCAATGCCAATAGCAGCTAATGAGTCAAGATAAAGATCTTGAATATTGCTTGGTGAAGGTTTCAATAAAACTTGAAATTGATAATAGTGCTGAAGACGGTTAGGATTTTCGCCGTAACGACCGTCTCCTGGTCTTCTGGAGGGCTGAACATAGGCTGCTTTCCAAGGCTCTGGTCCAATTGACCTAATAAACGTGGCCGGATGAAAGGTGCCGGCACCGACCTCCATATCGAATGGCTGAATAATAGCACACCCTTTCTCTGCCCAGAAACTTTGTAATTTAAGGATTAAGTTTTGAAATGATTTAGTTGTATCGAGCTCTAAATTAGACATTTAATTCGAACTAAGAAATAATAAAAATTTTACCCCACCAACTTGCTCTGGGGCTGACATTTAAAATTTACCAGGAAAGAGATAAAAAAAAATGCGGGAAAAGATCCCGCATTTTAGAAACACAATAAGAAACTTAGTATTTATAAGCCTCTGGCTTGAATGGACCCTCTTTTGGAGTATTAATATATTTAGCTTGCTCGTCGGTCATTACAGTTAAAACACCGCCAAAGCCTCCAACCATACCCGCTGCTACCTCTTCATCAAGTTTCTTAGGAAGAAGTTCGACAGTGACATTGGCTGCCTTTTGATCTTTTGGTAAGTCTGCAAATTTCTTTTCAAAAAGGTGCATCTGAGCGAGCACTTGATTAGCAAAAGACCCATCCATGATTCTAGATGGATGTCCAGTTGCATTGCCTAAGTTTACTAATCTTCCTTCTGAGAGAAGAATTAAGTAATCATTATTATCATTTGAGCGATATATACGATGGACTTGAGGTTTTACCTCGTCCCATTTCCAATTTTCACGCATATATAGTGTGTCAATCTCATTATCAAAGTGGCCAATATTGCATACCACTGAGCCTGCTTTGAGGCATTGAAGCATAGCTGCATCACAAACATTGGTGTTGCCAGTTGTTGTGACAATTAAATCAGTATTAGCTAGCAGCTCTTTATTAATGCAATCCAGAGTACCAGTATTAATACCATTAATATAAGGTGAAACTACTTCAAAGCCATCCATACAGGCTTGAAAAGCACAAATTGGGTCTACTTCAGAAATCTTCACAATCATGCCTTCTTGGCGAAGTGACATTGCTGAACCTTTACCAACATCTCCATAACCAATAAGCAGTGCTTTCTTGCCAGACATTAGCATATCAGTTCCACGCTTAATGGCATCATTGAGAGAGTGACGACACCCATACTTGTTGTCATTCTTTGCTTTAGTGACCGCATCATTGACATTGATTGCAGGAACTTTAAGCTCATCACTTTCAATCATTTCTAACAGACGATGAACACCTGTTGTTGTCTCTTCACTTATTCCGTGAATCTTATCAAGCATTTCAGGATACTTGTCATGAACCATGCCAGTTAAATCACCGCCATCATCAAGAATCATATTGGCATCCCATGGCTTACCGTCATGAAGAATGGTTTGCTCAATACACCACAAAAACTCTTCTTCAGTTTCACCTTTCCAGGCAAAAACAGGGATATTTCTCGCAGCCATAGCAGAAGCTGCATGATCCTGAGTTGAAAAAATATTGCACGACGACCAGCGTATCTCTGCACCAAGATCAATCAATGTTTCCATAAGGACAGCCGTTTGAATTGTCATATGAATACAGCCCATAATCTTTGCACCTTTTAATGGCTGTTCTTTGCTGTACTTTTCTCTGAGTGCCATTAGGGCTGGCATTTCAGCTTCGGCTAGCTCAATTTCCTTGCGCCCAAAGTCAGCAAGGTTTATATCAGCCACCTTAAAATCATTGCTTAAGCTGTCTAAGTCAAGATCTGAAACTTTAAAATCTGTACTATTAACTGTTGAATTGCTCATTTAATTTTCCTTGTTAGTTGAAAAAAAATGAGCGTCGTTTTGATTACCAAGCCTGATTGAGAATTTTTCTCATTGCAACGCTCCTTGGCAAGCCACAGATTATACCAAAAATAAAAATAAAAGAAACTACTTTAGTAGTTCAGCTCTATTTGTCTTTTCCCAGCTTATTGACTCCTCATTTCGGCCAAAGTGACCATAGCTAGCTGTTTGCTGATAAATAGGTCGCTTCAGATCCAACATTGCAATTAGACCTTTTGGACGAAGATCAAAATGTTCTCTTATTAAAGCTACAATTTCATGGTTAGGTATCTCGCCTGTTCCAAAAGTATCAACACTGATACTAGTAGGTTCTGCAACACCAATCGCATAAGAAACTTGAATTTCACAACGCTTAGCAATGCCAGCAGCAACGATATTTTTTGCAACATATCGAGTAGCATATGCAGCACTTCGATCAACTTTTGAAGGGTCTTTTCCTGAGAATGCCCCGCCACCATGTCTTGCCATACCTCCATATGTGTCTACTATAATTTTTCTACCAGTAAGTCCAGCATCACCTACAGGACCGCCAATTTCAAAATTACCAGTTGGATTAATATGATATCGAGTGTCTTTTGTAAGCCACTTTTCTGGAAGAATGGGTTTAATAATATTTTCTAAAACACTTTCTCGAAGATCATTTAATGAAATATCACCATCATGCTGAGTTGATAAAACAACAGCATCAATTCCAACAATTTGATTTCCTTCGTAGATGCAGGAGACTTGAGATTTTGCATCTGGACGAAGCCATGGTATTGAGCCATTCAACATCAAATCAGCTTGTTGTCTCACCAGTTGATGAGACAGCATTATTGGGGCTGGCATAAGCTCTTCAGTTGAATTTTCAGCATAGCCAAACATAAGGCCCTGATCTCCAGCACCTTGTTCATGATTTTCACTTTCTGTGACTCCCATTGAAATATCTTGAGATTGTCTTCCAAGGAGGTTGGTTATTGAGCAGGTTGCTCCGTTAAAACCGTACTCTTCTTTGTCATATCCAATTCCAAGAATAGTTTTCCTGACAATAGCATCATAATCAATTTTAGCCGCGGTAGTTATTTCTCCTGCTAGAACAACTTGATTATCTTTAACTAGGGTCTCAACTGCAACCCTCGAATTTGGGTCTTGTTCAAGCGCAGCATCAAGAATGGCATCAGAAATTTGGTCACAAACTTTATCGGGGTGTCCTGCAGAGACAGATTCAGAGGTAAAAATCATTTTAAAATCCTTTTTAATTAAAAAAAAAATTAAAGCTAAAGGAAAATTTTAATAAATGATCATCTTTAGCTTGTTTTAGCCTTAAATTAGGCAACGCTAGCAATCGGAACAAATCAGCGTTGATTTATTATATCCTTATGGGGTTTAAAGTAAAGTCTATTCGAGGCTAATTTTTAAAGATAATGCACTAAGAAACGGAGTAATGATAAGACTAGCGACTAGAAAAAAACCTAAAAAATATAATTGACCATCAATCGCTAGATTTGATTGGGCATTTGAGATTGCACTGGTTGCAAAAATCAAAATGGGAATATAAAGAGGCAGTATCAATAGTGACAAAAGCATTCCTGAATTTTTAATTCCAACTACAAGAGACGCACCTATTGACCCAATAAGGCTCAGACATGGGGTAGCTATAATCAAAGTCAATATCAAAATAATGATACTCTGAGAGTTTAGAAAAAGCGCCATACCAAGAAAAGGAGACAGGATAATAATTGGAAGTCCTGAAAGCATCCAATGTGCTGTCGTTTTCGCCAATAGAATGAGTGAAAGTGAGTGGTGAGAAATAATCATTTGTTCAAGAACGCCATTATCAAAGTCATAATGAAATAATGTGTTTAGCGATAGAAGAACCGATAGCATCGTGATCACCCAAATAATGCCTGGAGCCATTCTAGATAAAGTTTCTGCTTCTGGGCTTATTGCTATTGGGAATAAAGAAATAGAAATAACAAAAAACATCAAAGGATTAAGAAAGCTAGAAGGGTTTCTAATTGCCATTTTTAAGTCTCTGGATATGGTGTTAAGGAAGATACTCACAGCCTAATCTCCTTAAGATTTTTAATATTGCATTCCTGATGAGTGGTCAAAATACATAGGCCACCGTTGATGCAATGCTCCTCAATTTTACTTTCAATTATCGTTATTGCCTTTGAGTCAAGTGCCGAAAAGGGCTCATCGAGAAGCCAAACTTTTGACTGAGTAATAAAGAGTAGTGATAGGGCAATTCTTTTTTTCTGACCAGCAGAAAGGGTTCCAACAAGGTCATTCTCATACTTCTCAAGACCTACTTGTTTGAGCGCCTTAGAATAGTCATTTTTTAAGCTATTTTTTCCAAGGAGTGAGCTATATTTTAAGTTCTCAAGGCAGCTTAATTCTGGACTTAACGAGGCTAAATGACCCAAGTAGAGTAAATCAAGCTTATATTGTTCACTCTTTAAATTAAAAGAATCATAGTCTATTTCACCTGACTCGAAAGAGCTGAGTCCAGCAATAATTCTTAGTAGTGACGTTTTTCCAGAGCCATTTGCTCCAGAAACTTTTAATACCTCGCCAGAATTTACCTCAAATGACAGATTCTCAAATACAAGGTTGTAACCTTTTTGACAGCTTAAGTTGTTGACTATAAGTTTCGACATCTGCCTATTTTAGTTGATACCCTAAATCTACAAAGAATAATCTAGTGAGCTGGGCCTATGAAAAGAGGATTTAGTCAGAAGACAATAAGCCCTCAAGACCAGTTTTGTCAATTTCATCTAGGATGTTCCCATCAAATATTAATCTTAAACGATATTGAATCTTGGTTTCACCTTCGATAGATGAGTGATTTATATAATCCCACTGATATTGATGAAACGGATCAATGATGCTTGGTGAGCCAATTAGGTTCATTACCATATCCTTAGTCATGCCGACTTGAAGCAGGTTAACATCACTCATTTCAAGGACAGAACCTTGAAGAATTGTAGGTCTATAGACGTCAATTGATGGTAATTTAGGTTTTGCCCAGCTCGGTAAAGAGAGTTTGGGTATCTTTGGTAACTCAGGCATCGAAAACTCTGGCATTTTTGGGAGTTCAGGAACCTTTGGAAGACTATTCGAACAACCAGCAAGGGCCATTGTAGCTATCAAAATAAAAGTTAATCTATTCATCTATAGTTAAACATATAAAATATAAATAGGATTTTACCTTAAGGATTTTTTAATGGATGCAGAAGATTTAAAAAGTGCTGGTCTGAAAGTCACCCTGCCAAGACTTAAAATTTTAGAGGTGCTCGAGAGCTCTCCAAGCCACCATCTTAGTGCTGAAGATATTTATAGGGTTCTTATTGAGCAAAATGAAGAGGTTGGAGTTGCAACAATTTATCGTGTACTGTCTCAGTTTGAGGAATCAGGCATTGTTCAAAAGTTAAACTTTGAAAATAATCAATCAGTTTATGAGTTATGCGGTGCTGATCATCATGATCACTTGGTTTGTGTTAAATGCAATAAGATTATTGAATTCCAAGATGATGTGATTGAAAAGCATCAGATTCAAATTGCAAACAAGCATGGATTTGAGTTAACGGATCATTCTTTGTACCTTTATGGGCTCTGCAACGACTGTCATTAATCTTACTTTTAATCCTATAGTTTATGGATGATTTTATATATCGAGCAATCATTGCTTCGGTCGGCGTTTCACTAATTGCGGGTTCGCTTGGGTGTTTTGTAATCTGGAAGCGACTGTCATACTTCTCTGACTCAATTTCGCATAGTGCTCTTTTAGGGGTTGCGCTTGGCCTTGCCACTGGACTTGGCATTAATTTAGGTTTAGTCATCGTTGGCGGTTTGTTTGCAGTGCTAATTGTGGTGCTTCAACAAAAAGATTTTTGGTCAAGTGATGCTGTGCTTGGCATTTTCTCGCACATATCGCTCTCATTAGGCATAGTGGTTCTTGGAATTATTGGAAATCAGAACACAGATTACTTTGCTTACCTGTTTGGCGATATTCTCTCGATTACTACAAAAGATCTTTATTGGATTTTCTCTGTCGTAGTCATCGTTATTTCAATTCTAGTATTTAATTGGAAAAAGTTATTACTACTGACTCTAAACGAAGAGCTTGCTAAAGCAGAAGGCATTAATAAATTATATTACGATCTTCTTTTTATGTTTCTGATTGCCTTGGCAGTTTCTGTATCAGTTCAAATTGTAGGAGTTCTCCTCATAACCTCTCTTCTGATTATTCCTCCAGCTATTGCACGAGTCATTTCAAATTCTCCAGTTGTGATGATATTTAGCTCTATGTTGGTGTCTATATCATCTGTACTCGCAGGACTTTACTTCTCAATTGATTTTGATCTGGCAACTGGGCCAACAATTGTAATTACTTTGGGGGCTTTATTTTTTATTGCGCAATTTTTGCCAAAAAAAGTTTAAAGGCTTGAGTTGAGCTCTGTCAACTGATTGGTTTGCTGCTCAATAATGAGTGGGTCAATGATTGATTCTAATTCACCTTCCATGACCTCATTGAGTTTGTAAAGAGTCAGGTTGATTCGGTGATCAGTTACTCTTCCTTGAGGGTAATTGTAGGTTCGGATTCTTTGAGATCTGTCACCGCTCCCTACCAATTCTTTTCTTTGGGAGGCTTGCTCCTTTTGTTGCTCCTGCTGCTGAGCATCTAATATTCTTGAAGCGAGAACTGATAGAGCTTGTGCTTTATTTTTATGCTGTGATCTTCCATCCTGGCATTCAACAACTGTTCCAGTTGGAATGTGGGTTACTCTAACCGCTGAATCTGTTTTATTAACATGCTGACCACCTGCTCCTGAAGCCCTAAACGTATCAACTCTGACATCGCTCATATTAATATTAACTTCTTCAATATCAGAAACTTCTGGCATCACTGCAACTGTGCATGCAGAGGTATGGACTCTTCCTTGGGACTCCGTTTCAGGAACTCTTTGGACGCGATGTGCACCAGATTCGAACTTTAGTTTTGAGTAAACATTTGTCCCACTTATTCTAGCAATTATTTCTTTAAAGCCGCCATGCTCGCCTATACTTGAACTTAAAATTTCTAGCTGCCATTTAGATTTTTCAACATATCGGGTATACATCCTGTAAAGATCACCTGAGAAAATACTTGCTTCATCACCACCAGTTCCAGCTCTAATTTCGATGATTATATTTCTGGAGTCGTTTGGATCTTTTGGAAGCAAAGCTTTTTTTAGGTCTAGCTCTAACTGCTGCAATACCTCTTGGCCAGATGAAATCTCTTCCTGCGCCATTGCTTTGATCTCTTCGTCTGGCTCATTTAATAAATTTTCCGCAGCTTCAATGTTCTCTGCCGTTGATAAGTATTCTTTGTATTTATCATTAACAGGTGATAACTGAGAATGCTCAATTGAAAACTCCCTAAACTTATTTTGATCTGAAGCAATGGCTTGATCTGATAGAAGGGCATTGATTTCTTCAAGGCGCATTGATAACTGCTCTAACTTAGAAAGAATAGATTGATTCATTAACTTTCTATCTTCGAATGTTTAGGATCTTTATCGGATAAAACCTCAGAATTGAAACGAGACTTGGAGGGTTTCTTTATTTTTTCTAAAGATTGGTGCAACAGCTTGTTAGTGAGTTTGTCAGCAAGCTCCTCAACAACTAGGTCTGGATTAGACCCAGATTTAAGTTTTCTAATTGCGATTTGAAGAAGTTCATCTTTTAGTAAATTGGCCTGCCTTCTATAATTTTTAATAACCTCTTCGTTGGGAATATTATTGATCCACTCCATGAATTCAATACTACTTAGTTTGATTATTTTTTCAGCATCAACTTTTTCTTTAAGTCTCTCTTCCAGGTTACTATTTGCAATCTGCTGCAAATCATCAACTGTATAGAGAAAAACATCTTCAAGTTGATTCACTTCAGGCTCTATATCTCTTGGAATTGCTAAATCTATAAGAAGCATTGGCTGATGTTTTCTTTGAAGAAGAACTGTTTCTATTAATCCCTTTCCTATTATTGGAATTGGCGCAGCAGTTGATGAAATAACGATATCAGCACGATGAAGATTTTCTGATAAGCTTTTCAAAGCAATTGCTTCGGCGTTGTGTTTAATTGCAATAGGCTGAGCATTCTCAAGCGTTCTGTTGGCAAAAATAATATCCTTAACACCTCTTTTGCTAAGATGTTGAGCACTTAATTCAACCATTTCACCTGCACCAATGAGCATGACCGTTTGATTCTCTAGGTTGGTAAAAATTTTTTCACTTAGCTTGACAGC
>CABXDP010000029.1 GCA_902511025.1 uncultured Gammaproteobacteria bacterium
AAGTGGAAGCTTGTTAACATAATCCCAAGCCTGACAGATATTTCGACTAGCTAAAAGCATAGATGAAATAACAAGCTCTTTTACAGCGTTTGCGTTGGCTCCAGGCGTATTAAATACCACAACGCCCTTATCACTCATCTTTTCAAGTGGAATATTATTGACACCAGCTCCAGCTCTTCCAACTGCTTTTAAATTGTCTCCAATTTCCATATCATGAATTTTTGCACTTCTTACTAAAATAGCATCTGGATTTTCATCACTTGAAGAAACATCATAGGTTTCATTTGAAAACTTTCCTAGTCCATGAGGTGAGATGTTATTAAGTACCTGAATATTTAGCATTATCCAAAATCCTTTTCAAAATCATTCATAAAATTAATCAGGGCATCTACGCCTTCCTGGGGCATCGCATTATAAATACTAGCCCTCATGCCGCCCACACTTCGATGTCCTTTAAGTGCAAGCAGGTCAGCATCTTTTGATTGCTTTAGAAATACACTATTAAGCTTATCATCTGCCAGTAAAAATGGAACATTCATCCACGATCGATACTTGATTGAAACAGGATTTGAGTAAAAATCAGAACTATCAATAGCACTATAAAGAGACTCTGCTTTAGCTTTATTAATCTTTTGCATTGCACTGAGTCCGCCCTGCTCTTTAACCCACTCAAAGACTCTACCAGCAGCGTACCATGGAAAAGTGGCTGGTGTATTAAACATTGAATCATTTTGAGCATAAGTTGAATAGTCAAAAAGCTTTGGCTGACTCTTAACAACATCTCCAATCAAATCCTCTCTAACAATCACAATTGTTAAGCCAGATGGTCCAATATTTTTCTGAGCCCCTGCATAAATCACACCAAATTTTGATACATCAATTGGACGCGATAGAATCGTTGAAGACATATCTGCAGCAATAGGCATGGAAACCTCTGGAATATAGTCAAACTCGAGGCCTGCAATCGTCTCATTGGGCGTGTAATGAAGATAAGAAGCCTCTTCATCAATGTCCCAATTCTGAAAATCATCGATGTTGGTGAAGTTATTTTGCGAACTGTTAGTGCAAACATTAACTTCACAGTACCTTTTTGCCTCAGCAATTGCTTTAACTGACCAATGGCCTGTATTTGCATAATTCGCTTTAGAGCCGCCCCTTAATAAATTAATAGGAACCATGGAAAACTGTGCTGAAGCTCCGCCCTGAAGAAAAAGTACCTTATAGTTTTTGGGAACATCCAGAAGCTCTCTAAGATCTTTCTCAGATTTTTCAGCAGCCTCCATAAAATCAACACCTCGATGAGAAATCTCCATTACTGATGCCTTTGAATTTTGATATTCGAGAAGCTCGCTCTGAATTTTTAGAAGAACCTCGCTAGGCAGCATTGCTGGCCCCGCACTAAAATTGTATGATTGTGTCATTTTGAGATTTACTTTTTTAAGGGTAAAAAAAAACGCTCAGGTGCGCATAGTCATACTAAGCCCATCTAAACGTCAATGTTTATCAAACAACCACCGTTGGTTTTTTTGAATTAGCAATATTATACCTGTCCTATGAATTTCGTCACAAAGGCTTTGTGTCAAAATGTCTCAGACTTTATATTTCATAAACAGGTTTACTTTTTTACTTTGGAAATCATTTGAGGTGATCAATATTGTAAAATGGCAGTTCAAATTAATACTTAATTTTTCTGATGACAACTCAAACTCTAATTGTTCATGGTCATGATCTCAAAACTGCTGAGAAAATAGCGATTAATATAATGGGTGAGCTTGAAACAAGAAAAAATCACTTCAGGGTTCATACAAGAATAAACTTTGAAATTGAAAATTTGAGATCTAATAATATTGTAGATATTAATATTATTAATCATAGCTTTAATTACGATGATATCAAACTCATGGTTAGCGATATGGACTCAACCCTTATTTCAATTGAGACCATTGACGAAGTTGCTAAAGAAGTCGGTCTATCCAATGAAGTCTCTCTAATTACTGAAGAGGCTATGCAAGGTCATTTAGATTTTTCTGAATCGTTCAAAAAGCGCCTATCTATCTTAAAAGGAGCTAGAACGGAGAGCTTCAATGAGGTATATGAAAATAAATTAAAGCTGAATCCAGGTGCTCGGGAACTCATAAATTTTTTTAAATCTAACAGCATTAAAACCGCCTTAGTGTCGGGTGGAATAAACTATTTTGCAGTTAGGGTTAAAAAGCAGCTAGGGATTGATACTTATAGAGCTAATGAGGTTGAAATCAACAATGGGGCTTTAACAGGGGAGGTTGTTGGACATGTGGTAGATGCTCAAGCAAAAGCAAAATATATCGATGATTTGTGTGAACATTATGATCTAGACCCTAATCAAGTGATTGCCATTGGAGATGGGGCTAATGACCTTGAAATGATGAAGCTAGCTGGTTTATCGGTTGCTTACCGTGGCAAACCAATCTTAAAGAAAAATTGTAACATACAGATTAACTATGGAGGCCTAGATAGCTTGATTGATTTCTTTGATAAATTTTAAATAATGAAATACGTCTTTTCATAGAAAAACCACAAATAATTCATATAAAACTTTCTGTCATACAAGTAAACTCTACAGATGTTAAAACAAATAAATATTATCATGAAATCTAAATCAATTCTTTTAGCTGTTTTTCTTTCAGTTTTTGTTCTTAGTTTTTTCAATATTGCAAATGCAGATGGTCATCTTCACAAAGTAAGTGGCACTGTTACAGGATGCTCATCAAAGCATGCAGTCCACGTTCTTATTTATGAAGAGGCTGGCTTCAAAGGAATGAATCATAGTCAAGAAAATATTTACTCTCCAACAAAGGGGGATGATTGCAGTATTGACTTTAGTATGGAGGTTCCATCAGGCCCTTATGCTCTTGCATCATTTGAAGATAAGAATGGTAATGGTGAATTAGATTTCTTTTTCTTTATTCCAAAAGAGCCAGCGGGTTTTTATCAATTTAGTGGTATGGGTGCACCCAAGTTTGATAAGATGAAAGTAGATGTTAATGGTGATATTAATAATATCGAAATTGTCCTTCCATAAATTCTAACTATTACCTAAATTAATGCCAATTTCCATCATCGCAGGATCAACAGGACTTGTTGGCAGTAATATTCTAAGCTATCTTTCTGATAATAATCATAAACCTATTGCTTTAGCAAGAAGCCCAATCAAGGAGCTACCCTCCAATGCACAAGAACTGATTATTGACTATGACTCCTTATTATCTGAAGTCTCTCTTCCAAGCTGTGACCATGTTTTTGTTTGTCTTGGAACTACAATCAAGATAGCAAAAAGCAAAGAAAACTTTAAAATAGTGGATCTAGATTACCCACTTGCAGTTGCTCAAAAAGCTCTTGAGTCTGGATCGAAAAAACTAACCCTTATTTCCTCTGTAGGAGCTGATAGTAAATCAAAAAACTTCTACTTAAGAATCAAAGGTGAGCTTGAAGATGCAATTCTTGATCTCGGCTTTGAGAGTATTAATATATTCAGACCCAGTTTTTTAATTGGTCAAGGTGGCAGACATAGGGCAATTTCGGAGAAAATATTGATGAAGGTTGCCAAAATATTTGATATTTTTTGTATTGGCTCTGCAAGGAAATATAGAAGTATTGACGCTCAAGTGTTAGCGAAAAAAATGGCCTCTACCTTGGATGCTGATCCAGGAGTTCATTACCTTTACTTTGATGACTTTGTGAACTAGATTTCTTAGTTTCTCAAAGATCTATGCTATTCAAAACCACGTTTTAATAATATTAGATCTAAAATCTGTCACTGGTATAATATGTGCCATCTAAATAAGTACATCAATCTTTAATGTCAGGTAACTCATTCGGAAAACTATTTACTTTAACCACTGCTGGAGAGAGTCATGGTAATGCGCTCTTAGGGATTGTAGATGGATGCCCTCCAGGCATGAAACTAAGTGAAGAAGATCTTCAAGGCGATCTTGATTTGAGAAAACCTGGAAGCTCAAGACACACTACCCAAAGACGCGAGTCAGATGAGGTGAAAATTGTATCTGGAACTTTTGAAGGGATAACTACAGGGACTCCGATTGGGCTTCTGATTGAGAATAATGATCAAAGACCAAGGGATTACACTAAGATTGCTAATTCATTTAGACCAGGTCATGCTGACTTTAGCTATCAACAAAAATATGGAATCAGGGATTACCGAGGTGGTGGCCGTTCTTCAGCCAGAGAAACAGCTATCAGAGTTGCTGCTGGTGGTATTGCAAAGAAATACCTCAATGAAAAGTTTGGTATACAAATTCGTGGCTATTTAGCTCAACTAGGACCTATTTCTTTTGAAAAATTTGACTGGGGTGAAGTACATAATAACCCCTTCTTTTGTCCTGACTCTAATAAAGTTTTAGAACTTGAAGAGTATATGGATAACCTTAGAAAGTCAGGTGACTCTATTGGAGCAAGAATCAATATTGTTGCTAATAACATGATTACTGGGCTAGGAGAGCCTATATTTGATAGGCTTGATGCGGATATTGCACATGCAATGATGAGTATCAATGCAGTCAAAGGTATTGAAATAGGAGCTGGATTTGAAGTTGTAAACCAAAAAGGTTCTGATCATAGAGATCTGATAACTCCAGAGGGCTTTAAATCAAACAACTCTGGCGGAATTTTAGGTGGTATAAGCTCTGGGCAAGATCTATTAATTTCAATTGCTTTGAAGCCAACCTCCAGCATTCGACTTCCAGCTGAGAGTATTGATAAAAAAGGTCAATCCACTGAAATAAGCACAACTGGAAGGCATGATCCCTGTGTTGGTATTCGTGCAACCCCAATTGCAGAGGCAATGCTGGCTGTTACCCTGATGGATCATGCTCTAAGGAATCGCGCTCAAAATACTGACGTCGAGTCAGTCACACCCCCTGTTCCTGCTTACAAGCAGTAAGTTTAATTCAATCCAAAGGAAATAATGTTTAAGCTCATTCATAAGCGCGTGCCTAGTAACGCAAAAAATGATATTTTGTCAGGTCTTACTGTCGCACTTGCTCTTGTACCAGAAGCTGTTGCTTTTGCACTTTTGGCAGGGTTAAATCCGCTTGTAGGGCTTTATGCAGCCTTTACGATTGGAATTATTACATCCATTTTAGGAGGCAGGCCTGGAATGATCTCTGGAGCGACCGGTGCTATTGCGGTCGTTATTGGAACTTTGGTTGCGATTCATGGCGTTGAATACTTGTTTGCTGCAGTTGTGCTCACTGGAATCATTCAAGTAGTCTTTGGTATTTTAAAAATGGGTAAATTTATTCGACTCGTTCCTCACCCAGTCTTTCTTGGCTTTGTAAATGGTCTTGCAATAGTGATTTTTTTATCTCAGGTTAAACAGTTTAAAGTTGAAGGTGAATGGATTTCAGGTAGTCCACTTGCTTTGATGCTAATTATTGTGGCTATTACAATGCTTATTATTCATTTCCTTCCAAAACTTACTAGAGCGATACCCTCAACTTTGGTTGCAATTGTAATCGGAACTCTAGCAGTTCTCTTTCTTGGGTTAGATACAAGAACGGTTGGTGATATCGCTCCGATTGGAGGAGTATTCCCTCCCTTTCATTTTCCTGACGTTCCCTTAAACTTTGAAACACTTTTCATTGTCTTCCCTTATGCGATAGTAATGGCCTTAGTAGGCCTTATTGAAAGCTTATTAACTCTAAACCTGATTGATGACTTAACTGAGACGACTGGCCAGCCCAATCGTGAATGCATAGGTCAAGGGGTTGCAAATACAGTGACAGGTTTATTTGGAGGTATGGGTGGGTGCGCAATGGTAGGACAAAGCCTCATTAATATTAAGTCGGGAGGCAGGGGAAGGCTTTCGGGTATTGTAGCTTCACTGGTTTTATTATTCTTTATCCTTTACCTTTCAAAATACATTGAAATGATCCCGGTCGCTGTTCTTATTGGAGTCATGATGATGGTTGTTATAGGAACATTCGAGTGGGGTTCACTGAGGCTGTTTGGTAAGGTTCCATTGCCAGACATTGTGGTTGGCATTGCAGTCGCTATAATTACGGTTTTGACTGATAATCTTGCACTCGCAGTTATTGCAGGAGTAATTATGTCGGCATTATCGTTTGCCTGGGAGTCAGCTGGAAAGATTCATTCAGTTGAAGAATACGAATCAGAAGGCAAAAAAACCTACAAACTTCATGGCGCTTTATTTTTTGCTTCAATCAATACCTTCCATTCAATATTTAATCCAAAAGAAGACCCAGATAATGTATTTATCGACTTTGAAGACTCTCGAGTCATTGATCATTCAGCAATCCAAGCAATTGACAAACTTGCAGAACGCTATCAGAAAGCTGGCAAAACACTCCACTTAATGCATTTGAGTGAGGAGTGCCGATTACTCCTGAAGACAGCCCAGCATTTGGTTGAAGTGAATGTACTAGAAGACCCTCAGTACCATGTGGCTATCGACAAAGCAAAGGCTCGAATGGAAGGAAATATTTAGCCTTAAATCTTACAATTTATTGAAAATTAATGTAAATTATTGGATTAATTTCGCTATAGACGCTTCCAGAAGTGCCCTTAAAAACTATTTCAGCCTCATCTCTACGCTCTAGTTCTTTAGAAAAGTAGAGATATGGTTTTTCAGACACAAACACAGCGGTTGCATCAACTTGAACATTATTTCTACTGTCACTTATCACTCTAAAATTAGTAGAATCACCTGGCAATTCAAAACCAAGCATAAAGTTTATATCACTTAATTCACTGTTGAGTGCATCAGAGTAATCCGTTGAGTTTAAGCTGACTTCAATCTCGCCATTATTCTCAACAAGAAGAACAGCTACTCTATTATTGTTTGCCAGATAATTTTGAAGATTATCAAGTGTTCCAATTGGAATTGTTGTTTCGATAACAAGCGTTTCGCCCCAATCGCCAGATGACTGAGAGAAGACAGAGTCTGGTGCTAGATATTTTTCAGCAATAGCACTAGCAGTCTCTAACTCGCCATCATCGTCACTATACATCGTAAAAGATGCTCTGACAGGAACCTCAAAGACTTCGCCTTCATTTGCAGCTTCAATGTCTGTTGTATATAAAGTTACATCAAGCACACTCGGTGAACAAGAGGATAAAAATAAAATTAATAAAAAAGAACCTAATACATTGGCTAACTTAATTTTCATAAAGGCAGTTATTTAGTTAAATATAAATTAATATTATCACAAAAAGATTTGCTTATTTAGCCTTTTGGTCACCCCAGAGAATCTTATGGAGCTTTACTTGAAGTCTTACGTTAAGCTTTTGTTCTAGAATCCAGTCAGCCAATTCAGTGGGCTTTAAACTCTCATAAACAGGGGAAAATAAGATCTTAGATTCTACTTCATGATTATCTAATATCTCAGTACAACAATCAAAATCTGATCTAGATGCTATGACAAACTTGAGCTGGTCTTTCCTTTTTAAAATTGTAAGATTTTCATATCTGTTTTGATGCTCTTAAGTTGAGGACGGCGTTTTAATATTTATCACAATTGACACTTTACTATTAACTGGAGTTATATCAATACTTCCACTAGTCTCCATTGATACTTTGTAGCCATGATTAATCAGTGAGTCAAGGAGCTTTAAACAGTTGCTTTGAGCCATTGGCTCTCCTCCAGTAACACAAACATATTGAGAACTATATTGAGCAACTTCATCCAAAATATGCTTAATGGAAAGTGGATTATTTCCTTTAAATGCATAGGCAGTATCACAATAATTACACCTCAATACACAAACCCGTCAATCGAATAAAGACCGTTGGAATTCAAACCTCCATTGCCTCTTATTGGAGTGAGTAAAAGATTTCTGTAATATTGAGAGTAGTGTTATTTAAATTGTCCATCTTTCAAAAATTTTATTTGGTTTCTGATATCGGCTGCCTGCTCAAATTTTAATTCTTCTGCAAATTTATACATCTCTTTTTCAAGTCTTTTTAATTCTTTTGAAAGCTGAACAGGTGAGAGTTTAACTTGAACATTATCTGACACCGCCTCCTCAATCTCCTCTGCAGAAAGATCGGTATCTAAAATATCAACAATCGGTTTTACAACTCCTTTTGGAGTTATCCCATGTTTTTCATTAAAGGATTGCTGTTTATCTCTTCTCGATGATGTGACATCAATGGCCCTTTGCATAGATTTTGTTACTCTGTCAGCATAGAGAATGACGCTTCCATTAATATTTCTTGCAGCCCTTCCCATGGTCTGGATGAGAGATCTCTCAGACCTTAAAAAACCCTCTTTGTCAGCATCCAATATGGCTACTAATGAGACCTCAGGAATATCAAGACCTTCCCTTAAGAGGTTAATTCCAACCAAAACATCAAATACCCCTAGTCTCAGATCTCGAATAATTTCAACCCGCTCAACTGTATCAATATCAGAGTGAAGATACCTCACTTTGATATTATGATCATTCAAATACTCACTGAGCTGTTCTGACATTCTTTTTGTTAGGGTTGTAACTAACACTCTTTCTTTAATTGCCACTCTCTTATTGATTTCAGATAATAGATCGTCAACTTGAGTCTCTACAGGCCTGACATCAATTTCAGGATCTAAAAGACCAGTTGGTCTTACGACCTGCTCAGCAACAACGGTTGAAACATCGAGCTCATAGTTTGCTGGGGTAGCAGAGACCAATATGCATTGATTTAACCTATCTGAAAACT
>CABXDP010000030.1 GCA_902511025.1 uncultured Gammaproteobacteria bacterium
CAAAATTTGTGAATTTATGGTTTTCCAATCAGAAATTCCACCATTGAAATAACTTGAATCTTGGGAATGTAATTTTGCTAAATTGAAAAAAGAAGCTCCTTTATTGATATGATTTGATAGTTTTTTTAAAAAATTTTTGCTGCTAGATTCTAAGCTGCCATTTTTTGGATTGTAACTTGGAGGCTGAGAAATAACTATTTCAGCAATTTTAATTTGTTTGATATTCTGACCATTATTATGACATAAGTTTTTAATTTCATTTTCTGAGATATATATATTTAGATCCTTAGTTATGAAGGATTTTAGATTAAATATAGAAAGATTTTGTTTTACATCATTTTCAATCAAATTAAAATTGAGATTTTTTTTGAGTTCAATAAGAGAAATATTATTCTTATTCGAAATATGTTCTAACGCTTGTTTAATTTGGTCTCGACTAGGGTTTAAATTAAATTTTTCCACTAATTCTAGCTTAAGAACAAGGTCTATCCTGCCATTAATTAGTTCAATCTTTTCAGTTAAAGAGTTGCTTTGGTTAAGTTGTGGTTGAATCGATTGAGAGGTTATGATTTTTTGATTAACAATGGCAATAATTTCATTACTATCAATATTACCAATACAAATTTTAGCAAAAATTAATAAAAAGAAAATTAAAACAAGTTTCATTTCAAATCATTTTCAAAATATCCTTCATCAAGATCAACTTTATATTCTGGTAAATTAGTATTGATACGGTTCCTTAAGTAAGTATCACTTGATCCTAGGCCTTTAAAAGATAATTCGAAACCAGTACTGTAATCATAGTTTGCAATATTATTTACTAGAGTTTCCTTAAAATGACCTAATCTTGCTGACCAGCAGCAATCTTCGTATGCAATTCCAGTTGTCTCCTTGTTAGTTACTCCATTCTTAATTGATCTGTCTACTCCAGCAAATAAATGAATTTTATTGTTAATTGGATAGGCTCCAGACAGGTTAAGTGTTCGATCATCTGTTGTGTCATTATGCGATAGAGAAACAAATTTTCTGTCATGAAGTCTATAAGAAAGTTTTAGCTCATTCTTTTTAATTTTTGAGGTTTTTGGATCTATCTGAAGAATAAGGCTTGATTCCAACTTATCAAAATCGTCTAATGAGTAATCTATGGTTGCGCTTATATCTGAGTATTTTCTTCTATTTTCAAAGTCAGTATTCTCAGAAAAACTGACAATCTCTTTGTCGCCATAAAACCTTTGAGCTACTTTAAATTCTAATCTTTTGTTATTAGGTTTTTTAGAATCAGTATAGGTAGAAATTAGACTAAGAATAAGATCATTTTCATTCGTTACTCTATCAATCCCATCATACCTTTCTCCAGAGCGTAAACTAGAGTAGGTGAGAATATTATTGACTGTGTCATTAGTATCGAAAATAGGTATTTCAGATTGCTTGTGTTTTGAGCCAAAACTGTACATAATTGACGGCCTCGTCTTTCTTATTACAGAATTTCCAAATAAGGTAGTGTTTTTAAATGATGGTAGAGCTAGTTCAATATCAAAAGATCCATTTAATCTATTTTGATTTTTTGCATTATCAAGAGAATAATTAGTAAATTTAAGTCGAGTCGTGGTAGAAAGTTGTGACGAAGATAAAGGTTTAAGGGCGCCTAAATTGTTATTTAATATAATCTCTGAATGAGTTCTTAATCCAGTTGTTTTGCTTGAGGTCTTATGGTTAAATTTAGTTGATATAAGACCTAAATCAACTGAAGAGGCGTTCGACTTATTGATTAATCTTGAAAATAATGCCGCTTCAAAACCTGCAGTATATTTCGGTAGGCCTGAATTTATTACTTGCTCATTCTCCGAGCTAAACGAAAAACTTCTTTGGTTTAAACCCCGATCATTATTTATTATATTTCGTCCATAGTTTTCTGTAACAATTTTATCTTCATCTATCTTTCCTGAGTCTTTTACTTCATGAAGAGGAGGGAAATTAAAATCAATTTTGACATGAGATTCTAGTCTTTCTTCCCTAATTCTATTTCTAAGTATTTCTTTGAAGTAGTTGCTATCAGAAACTTTGTTATACTTCATGCTCAAATGAGTATTATCATTCATTTCTAGTTCAATGGAGCTATCAAGAAGCCACCTAGCACTATTATTTATCTTATCATCGAATAAATAGTGAGCTTCTATTTGAAATAAACCATCATCCATATTAGAGTTATTCAATAGTTGTCTGTACTTACCTTCAAATACAGGCCCACGGCTAGACAGATAAGAGAGAGCAACTAGTAGGTCACGATCATCGGCAATATCAAAATAATATGGAATCCTTGAATGAAAATCAGTTTTACTTAATCCTGATTCCTTATATAGGTTGAATCCAGGACTTAAAAAGCCAGAGCCTCTTCCACTTACTACCCAGCTAAATTTTGGAAGATAGAAAAGTGGTACATCTAAAAATAATAAGCTAGCATTATCAGCAACCGCTCTATTTTTTTTCAAATTCAATCGTATTTCTTTAGCCTTAATATTCCAAGAGTTATTATTAACAGGGCAGAATGAGTAGGTAGAATTTTTGAGAATTGCAATATTTTCATTTTTAAATATACTTTCTGCAGTTCCATTGGCTCTTGATGCCAACTCTTGATAGTCAGCATTAATTAGATTTACTTCAAGATCATCTGAATCGTTTTTAATAACTTCAATCTGATCACCTTTTATTAAAAAGTTCTTATCTTGGTATGTGACTGAACCAGACGCAGTAGAAGAATTATTTTCTTTGGAGATAATCACTTTATCAGCAGTAAGGTAATTTTCACTTGATAATACAGACACATTTCCTGTAATGAGATAGTCGCTTTTATTAATAACTTCTGAATTATCTGCTTCAATTTCTAATGAATCAGAATTGCTCGAGAATTTTTTGATCGGAATAAGATTTAGATTGTAGGAGCAACTTTCACAGGCAAAGTAAACTTGAGAGCATAGATTGCTCTTGGAGTTGATTAAATTAACTCCTTCTGCTTGAACTTGAAAAAAATAAAAAAATGAACAAGCAAAAACTAATAGTCTTTTCATATTAACTTTAGTGTTAATTTAGTTATCATTATTTTACACTTTATTTACATTAATTATTTGTGACCATAAAAAAAACATTGTTATTAAATTTAAATTAGCAGGTAAAATATTTACATAAAAACAAAGTTAAAAATTATTTAAACTTTAGTACTTGTTTTTTTTAGTTTTGACCATATCTTATTTGAAAATTAATTTATAAAGGATACTGCGTGAGTAATAATAAAAATGGAGCTCAAATGGCATGGAATGACAATAACAATCAAACTCCCCCTGAGTTAGATGAAGTTATTAAAGATTTTAAAAATAAATTTAACTCAACTTTCGGTGGAAAGACTCCAGGTAATTCGGGGGCAAGTAAAGCAGCTAAAGGTAGTTTTAAATATATTTTTATCCTTGCCTTTATTGTGTGGTTAGCAACGGGAATTTATATTGTTGATCCAGCTGAAAGAGGAGTAGTGCTAAGATTTGGTGCTTTTCAAACCTCAGCAACTCAGGGCCCACATTGGCATATTCCTTATCCAGTAGAATCGGTATATAAAATAAATGTTGAACAGATTCGTTCAGCAGAAATTGGTTTTAGAAATGTTCAAAATTCCTACAGTGGTGGTGTAAGCTCAGAATCACTCATGCTTACCAAGGATGAAAACATGGTTGATGTGAAGTTAGCGGTCCAATACAAGGTTGCAGATGCTCAGGCATTCTTATTCAACGTATTTCAACCTGAATTGACACTTAGTCATGTGGTACAAAGTGTTATTAGGCAGGTGGTGGGTGACAATACAATGGATTATGTTCTAACCACTGGTCGAGAGCAGGTTGCTCAACAAGTTAAGGTTGCGTCACAAGCTCTATTAAATGAATACGATACTGGACTTATGATTACTGCAGTTACTATGCAGGATGCTCAGCCTCCAGTTCAATTAAAACCAGCATTTGATGATGTTGTGAAAGCACGTGAAGATGAGCAACGATATATTAATGAGGCTAGAGCCTATGCGAATGATATTGTTCCAAAGGCTCGAGGTGCAAGTCAGAGACTTTTAGCAGAAGCTGAGGCTTACAAATCAGAAGTAGTTTCAAAGTCTGAAGGTGAAGCATACCGTTTTAGTCAAATACTAACTGAGTATACAAAAGCACCTGAAGTTACAAAAGAGAGACTTTATAGAGAAACATTAGAAGAGGTTCTTAGTTCAACCAATAAAGTTATTGTTGACTCGAGTTCGAACTCAATGATGTATTTACCTATTGATAAGTTAATCAACTCTTCAAAGACTCCAAAATCCTCCCCTTCAATGAATTCGTTCCAACAAACTCCTTCAGGAAACTCAATTGATCAAGGGGTTTTACGTTCAAGGGAGAATAGATAATGAAAAGAATAATTATTGTACTTGCTATATTGGGCGCTATTCTTTTGTCATCAAGCCTTTATACGGTTAATGAAACACAGGTAGCTATTAAACTTAGGCTAGGTGAGATTGTCTCTGTTGAGAATAATCCTGGGCTTAAGTTTAAGACCCCTTTTGTCAACAATGTTGTCTCGTTTGATAAGCGTATTCAAACTTTAGATTCCGCAGCAGAATCATTTCTGACTGTAGAGAAGAAGAATGTGGTTGTTGACTCTTATGTTAAATGGCGTATTGTTGATACTGAGAAGTTCTATATTTCTACGGGTGGAGCTATGGCATCAGCTAATTTAAGGTTGGCTCAGAATAATCAGGATGCACTGAGAACTGAGTTTTCAAAAAGAACCATTATTGAGGTAGTATCTGATGAGCGTGAAGCAATCATGGCAAGCGTTAAATCCAAACTTAAAACCATTGCCGAAGATGAGTTTGGTATCGAGGTCATTGATGTTCGTATTAAACGAATTGAGCTTGCTCAGGAAGTTAGAAATTCGGTCTACAGTCGAATGGAGACAGAGAGAAAAAGTATTGCCAATAAATTCCGTTCAGAAGGCGCTGAAGAGGCTGAAAAAATTCAAGCCTTTGCAGATAAAGAAAGGACCATTATCCTAGCTAACGCTTATCGAGACTCTGAAAAGATACGAGGCGAGGGTGATGCAATCTCTGCAAGCAACTACGCGGAAGCTTACAATCAAGATGTAGATTTTTATTCGTTCTATCGCTCGCTTGAATCTTATAAAAAGTCATTCAGTGATCAGGGTGACATTTTGGTCTTAAATCCAGAATCAGAGTTTTTCCGTTATTTCAACCCAACTAAGTAACTAAGGGGTTATGAGTAATTGGCAGTTACCTGAGGGCATAGATGAGCTCACTGGTGATCAGGCCAATGCATTTGAAAGTGCAAGAAGAGACTTACTAGATCTTTATCAAAGTTGGGGGTATGACATCGTTGTTCCTCCAATGATTGAGTATGCCGATAATCTCGTTTTAAATTCCAAATCAGTTGATGATAAAACTTTCAAATTCCTTGATTCAGTATCTGCTCGTATGCTTGGAGTTCATTCAGATATAACTCCTCAAATTGCCAGAATTGACTCTAAAAGATCCAACTCAGAGGAAATTAAGAGGTACTGTTATATTAATGCAATATTGCAAACTAAGGCAGATGATTTTTATGCTTCTAGATCGCCAATTCAGGCGGGTATCGAACTCTATGGATTCAAGGGAGTAGATGCAGATATAGAGGTTATCGTTTTAATGCTATCCTCTTTGAGGCTCCTGGGTGTATCTACGCCAACTCTTAGTCTTGGCAATACGGCAATCTTTAATGCCTTGTGCGATTCTGTTCATTTAAATAGCAACGATAAGGTAGCCTTGAGAGACATCTTTAAAAGAAAATCGATTCCAGATCTGGATAATTTTCTAAGTCAAAATCAAATTAAAGAATCTAATAAATTTAAGTCTTTAATTTCACTTGATGGAGATGAAAAAATACTTGATGACGCTTTAGAGGTTTTTAATGACATGCCCTCTATTATTGATGCAATTGATGATTTAAGAAAACTCAATGATTTTTTTAAAAACTACGACACTGAACTAATGTTTGATTTGGGCGAGGTTAAAGCCTATGAATATCACGATGGTATTGTATTTGCAGCCTATAGTGAAAAATATTCTAAAGCCATAGCTCAGGGCGGTAGATATGATGGATTGAGTCAATCATTTGGCTCGCCAAGAGAGGCAACAGGATTTTCATTTGACCTTAAATTTTTAATACATCAACAGGCCATTGGCCTAAACAATAAGAAAGTACTAAATGCACCCAATATTGATAATCCTGACTTTATAGAGTTTATCAATCAATTAAGAGCTAAGGGCTTCATCATTAGGACAGACTTAAAAGCATCAAATGAAGTCGATTTTGTTAACGAAAATGGAAAATGGAAGCTAAAGGAATAAAATGGGAAAAAATGTAGTAATCATAGGTACTCAATGGGGTGATGAGGGGAAAGGTAAGATAGTTGATTTGATTACTGATAAAGCCAGTTCTGTGGTTCGCTTCCAGGGTGGACATAATGCAGGCCATACTTTGGTTATTGATGGTAAAAAAACTGTTCTACACCTCATACCATCTGGAATTCTGAGAAATAACGTTAAATGCTACATTGGACACGGCGTAGTTTTGTCTATGACTGCTTTATTAAAAGAGATGAATGAGCTTGAAGAATCTGGAGTGGAGGTTAGCTCTAGACTTAAGATAAGTCCGGGATGTCCTTTGATTCTTCCTTACCATATTGAGCTTGATAACGCACGCGAGGTCCATAGAGGAAAAGCAGCAATAGGAACGACTGGAAATGGTATTGGGCCAGCTTATGAGGACAAAGTTGCTAGAAGGGGGCTTCGAGTAGGAGATCTTCTAGATGAAAAGCTTTTTTCAAAAAAATTAAAGGAAGTTGTTGATTATCACAATTTCAGTCTCGTGCAATACTACCATCAATCGCCAGTTGATTTCGATACTGTACTGTCTGAAGCGTTAGCTCAAGCAGTGATGATTAAGCCAATGATCATGGATGTTGCAGACGAACTCCATAAGCAAATGGATAACTCGGAAAATATATTATTTGAGGGCGCGCAAGGTGCACTTTTAGATATTGATCAAGGTACTTATCCTTTTGTAACTTCATCAAATACCACTTCTGGAGGTGCCGTTACTGGATCTGGAGTAGGTGTTAGAGATATTGATTATGTTCTAGGAATTGTCAAGGCATATACAACCAGAGTTGGAGGAGGGCCTTTCCCAACTGAACTAGATTACGACATTAATACTGATGATGGCGATCCTATTGGAAGAGAGCTTTGCTCTAAAGGGCACGAATTCGGCGCAACAACGGGGCGTCAAAGAAGGTGTGGGTGGCTTGACTTGGTAATATTAAACCGCTCATTCAGGCTTAATGCAGTCAGTGGTATTTGTTTAACTAAGCTTGACGTAATGGATGATTTGGACTCCATAAAGATTTGTATAGCCTATGAGATTGATGGACAAAGATCATCAATCCCCCCATTTTCTGCAGAGGGTTACAGCGCTGCTAAACCCATTTATATTGAAATGCCGGGCTGGAAATCCTCAACTATTGGAACCCATTCATTTGATGCTTTACCTATACAGGCGCAAGACTATATTAAAAAGATAGAAGAGTTAAGTCAGCTTCCAGTGGATATCCTATCAACAGGTCCCGATAGAGATGAGACACTGATATTGAAAAATCCATTTGAATAGTTATAAAAAAGACTAAGCTTGCTTTATACTTAGCACATTATGTCAGACCCTCACTATCTTCGTGAAGCGGAAAAATATGAAAGCCCGATTCCCTCTCGAGAACATATTTTAAGTTTTATTCAAAAAAGACCCAAAAGTAAGCGACAACTTTTCGAGCTTCTATCTATAGAGGATGAACAAAAAAAAGCCTTTGAGCGGCGCCTCAGAGCAATGGTCAGAGATAAACAGCTAAGCTGCAATAAGAGTGGTGTCTACAGACCTTTCTCTAATAGAGGTCTTCTATCTGGAACTATTATTGCCAATCCTAAAGGTTTTGGTTTTGTCTCCCTTGATAAAGGGGGTAAAGATCTTAGACTTTCAAGCCAACAAATGAAGTTGGTTTTTCATGGAGACAAGGTTAAGGTCCGTCTCTTGAATCGAAAGCTTGATGCTGAAATTGTTCAGGTCACTGAATCAGTAAAGACTCTAGTAGGGCGTCTTCATATTAATCAGGATGAGTGCTATGTAGTCGTTGATGATAGAAGAATCAAGC
>CABXDP010000031.1 GCA_902511025.1 uncultured Gammaproteobacteria bacterium
TTAGAGTAGATCTTGATTTAAGTGGTGATCTGCCAAAGATTCAACTCGATCAAGATGCAATTTCAAGAGTGCTTATAAATCTCATTAAAAACGCAATAGAGGCGAAGAAAGATTCTTCGACTATAAATATCAAAATTAAAACTCTTTTGAAGGCCAAAGAGAGATTGGTTCAATTAATAATTATCGATGATGGAAATGGATTTCCAGAGGATATTATTGACCATGTATTTGAGCCCTATATTACAACTAAAGAGAAGAGTGGTGGTTTAGGCCTTGCCATTGTCCAAAATATAATTGAGCAACATGACGGTCAAATATTTGCAAGTAATATTGAGCCTCATGGCGCAAGAATAACTATTGAATTGAGTATAATTGAATCTGTAAAGGGGAGTAAATGACTGAAGAGCCTACATTTGGAAATATTTTGATCATCGATGATGAGAAAGATAATACTGAAATCATTAAAGATATTCTTGAGGATGTTAATTACTCAACAATGCTCGCTAGAAGTGCTGCAGAAGCCAAGGTTATTCTAGCAGCTAATCATTTTGATTTAATCCTCATGGATGTTTGGATGCCAGGGCAAGATGGAATTTCATTATTATCAGAATGGCATTCTGAGGGCTTTGATACGCCAGTTGTTATGATGTCAGGTCACGCTGAGCCTAGTGATATAGTTAAAGCTATGAAGTTGGGCGCTGTTGATTTTCTAAAGAAACCTTTGCACGACTTTCTTCCTATCTTAAGAAATATAATGACTTCTGATGAGCCAGAGCCAGAAATTCAGCATGTCAGTGGAATTAACTATTCTTTAAAATTAAAAGAGGCTAGAAATATCTTTGAAAGTCAGTATCTGCTTCATCACCTAGCAGATAATGACAATAATATTGCTGTTGTTGCTGAGATTGCAGGACTTGAGAGAACGACACTTTATAGGAAGCTCAAAGATTTAGGGATAGATAAAAAATGAAAATACTCATTTTAGGTGCAGGCCAAGTTGGCTCAACGTTGGCAAGATATCTCTGCTTAGATGATGATAACGATATCACTATTGTTGACCAAAAAGAAGAGATGCTTACATCTCTTCAAAGGCATTTAGATATTAAAACAGTAGTTGGATATGGTGCATATCCAAGTGTTTTAGAGAAAGCAGGAATTAAATCCATGGACATGGTCATTGCTGTGATGAACTCCGATGAGAGAAATATGGTGGCTTGCAGAATGGCACACACTTTGTATCATGTTGAGAAAAAAATTGCAAGAATTAGGACAACAGAGTACCTCTTGAGACCAGAAATTTTTTCAAATGATGCATTACCAATTGATTTTTTAATTACTCCAGAGAACTTAATTACAGAATACATTCAAGGTATTGTCGAGGAGCCTGGGGCATCACAGGTCTTTGACTTCGAGAATGGTCTGGTGCAGTTAGTTGAAACGCGCGCTTTTATTGGAACGCCTATTGTTAATAGACCTATCAAAGAGCTGCAAGAGCATATGCCGGACGTAAAAATACGAATTGTCAGTCTTTACAGGAATGAAAAGGCAATTCCTGCAAAAAGTGATACAGTCATCAGAGAGGGTGATCACGTCTATTTTCTTGCAAAGAAAAATGATATTTCAAGAGCGCTTAAGGAGTTTAGAAGGGCTGAAAACACTTATCAAAAAATCTTTATTGCGGGAGGTGGTAGTGTTGGTTTGAATGTAGCTAAACTTCTTGAAGAGACGCATAATCTACGGATTATTGAACTTGATGAAAATAGAGCCAAATACCTCAGTGAAGAGCTAAATCACACTCTTGTCCTTCAAGGCAATGCCTCAGATGAAGATTTATTGAAAGAAGAGGGTATTGAAAATACAGATTTATTTTTAGCCTTGACTGACTCTGATGAAGTCAACGTGATTGTTTCAATCCTCGCAAAGCGTTTGGGGGCGCATAAAACTATTGCCCTAGTTAAAAGAGATGTCTACGCAAATCTTGCAGAGCAGAGTGGCGATGTAGATATTATTGTCTCTCCAGACCAGATAACTGTGAGCGGTATTTTGTCTCATCTCAGGAAAGGAGACTTTATGCAAGTTCATTCGCTCCAGCATGGCAAGTCCGAAGCTATAGAGATTGTTGTTCATGGTGATGAAAAGACATCGCAAGTTGTTGGCGTGTGCGTTAATGACCTCCCTTTGCCCGAAGGGGTTGTGGTTGGCGCAATAGTTCGAGATGAAGAGTTATTGATGGGTTCAAAAAAATTAGTCATACAAACTGGAGATCACGTTTTAATGGTTCTTATCGATGTCGGCAAAATTCATGAAGTCGAAGCATTATTTTTAGAGAATGAATGATAATTTAATTACCTCTTCAATCAAGGTGGAAATTTAAATGCAGATAAGTATTGTTGCAAAAACCATTGGCCTTCTCCTGATGGTTTTTAGCTTTGCACAGCTCCCACCTCTCATTATTGATTTGATCTATGCTGAAGGTGAGTACCTATCCTTTATCTATTCCTTTGCTTTAACTGCTCTGGGAGGGCTAGTTCTTTGGTGGCCTTTCAAGGAGGTTAAAAAAGACTTTAGACTCAGAGAAGGTGTGCTCATTGTCGTTTGTTTTTGGATCGTTTTATCACTCTTTGGAACTCTTCCGTTCTTAATTACTGATTCTATTAGTGATCTTTCTTTTTCAGAGGCTTTCTTCGAGTCCATGTCAGGTCTGACCACTACCGGGGCAACTGTTTTGAGTCAGCTGGATGAATTACCAAAAAGTATCCTTTTCTATAGGCAGCAACTTCAGTGGCTTGGGGGAATGGGGATCATTGTCCTTGCGGTTGCAGTCCTCCCACTTTTAGGAGTTGGTGGAATGGAGCTTTATCATGCTGAGTCCAGCGGTATTGCCAAAGACAGACTAACACCTAAACTGAGAAATACAGCAATAGCGCTCTGGAAAATTTACCTTTCATTAACATTGTTGTGCGCTCTAGGATACTTTTTATCTGGAATGTCAATCTTTGATGCGGTAGGCCATAGTTTTTCTACTGTTGCTATTGGAGGTTTTTCAACCCATGACGGCTCAATTGGTTATTTTAATTCAGCTGCAGTTGAGACGATAGCGATGTTTTTTATGTTTCTGGCGGGAATTAATTTCTCGCTTCATTTTGTAGCATGGAATAACCGATCTCTGGTGGATTACATTAAAGACTCTGAATTTAAAACCTACGCTATGGTCCTAATCTGCTCTTCAATTATTGTGATAATAGCGCTTTCTTTAAATGGTCAGTATGACTCAGCGAATGAGACAGTAAGGCATAGTCTATTCCAAACCATTTCTATTGCAACAACGACTGGTTTTACGTCTCAAAATTACAGCAGCTGGCCTGCTGCAATTCCTGTTTTTCTAATTATGATGAGCTTTATTGGAGCCTGTGTAGGGTCAACGGGAGGCGGTATCAAGGTCGTTCGTATTCTAGTGATGTTCAGACTCGGCATGAAAGAGATACATAAATTTATTAGGCCAAATGCGCAGGTCAGTGTGAAACTCAATAAATCGAGCATTAATGAAAAGGCTTTAGTATCAGTTCTAGGATTCTTTTCACTTTACGCAATTTCTTTTTTCCTTATCCTGATGCTTCTGATGTTTGCAGGACTCGATCAGGTTACTGCATACTCAGCTACTGCTGCCACAATGAATAACTTGGGTCCTGGGTTAGGTGATGTTGCTCAGAATTATGGCTCTGTTGGAGAGGCGGCGAAATGGATTTTGAGTTTTTCAATGCTCATTGGTAGGTTGGAAGTATTGACAATTATTGCCATATTCCACAAAGCATTCTGGAGACATTAAGGATTAGTAACAGCCCTCCAATAAAGAAGGGCTGTAATAGATCAAATTCTTATTTAAAGTAAAGGAGCTATAACTAGACTGACAATTGCCATTACATTAATAAGAATATTCATAGATGGGCCTGAGGTATCTTTAAACGGGTCACCAACAGTATCACCAACAACGGTTGCTGCATGAACGTCAGTACCTTTACCGCCAAAGTTACCCTTTTCAACGTGCTTCTTAGCATTATCCCAAGCACCACCAGCATTAGCCATCATAAGTGCCATCAGTACACATCCTAGAAGAGCGCCACCAAGCATACCGCCGAGGGCCTCTGGGCTAATTAAGAAGCCAACTAGAACCGGAGCTGCAACAGCAATAACTCCAGGAAGAATCATTTTTTTAAGTGCAGCAGTAGTCGCAATATCAACACACTTGGCTGTATCTGGCTCTGCTTTACCCTCTAAAAGACCTTTGATTTCTTTAAACTGTCTTCTGACTTCTTCAATCATCTCGAAAGCAGCATCGCCAACCGCTGTCATCGTGAGAGATGCAATTAAAAATGGAATGGTTCCACCAATAAATAAACCAATCAACACTTCAGCACTGTTGAGTTGAAGCAAGAAATCATTAGAGTTAGCAGCAACTGTCTCGGTGTAAGCAGTAATAATTGCAAGAGCAGCTAATGCTGCAGCGCCAATTGCGAATCCTTTTCCGATCGCTGCTGTTGTATTTCCAAGCTCATCAAGAGAGTCGGTAATGTTTCTTGTATCTTCACCAAGACCAGCCATTTCCGCAATACCGCCAGCATTATCTGCAATTGGTCCATAGGCATCAATTGCCATGGTCATGCCCACTGTAGCAAGCATACCAATTGCTGCAATACCAACGCCATATAAGCCAACAAAAAGGTTTGAAACATAGATAATTAAGCAAATCATAAGTACAGGAATCACAACTGATTGCATGCCAACTGAAAGACCTTTAATCATGACAGTTGCGGATCCAGTTTGTCCAGCTTCTGCAATATCTCTGATTGGCTTTCCAGCTGTATAGTATTCAGTAACGAGACCGATAATAATTCCACCTATGCTGCCCATAAGAACAGCAGCCCAAATATTATTTGAAACCTCTAGAGAGTTAATCAAAAAGAACGAAGTAAGAATAAATAAAACTGCTGAACCAATCGTACCCATTCTGAGAGCTGATTCAGGAGATTTATTTGAAGAAAGTTTAACAAAAATAATTCCAATGATCGAGCAAACAAGGCCAAGTGATGCAAGCGCTAATGGAAGGAACATAAGCTCACTTCTGTTACCACCTAGCATATCTAAAGCCATGGCTGAGAGTGTAGAAGCAATCGCAATAGTAGCTATCATTGATCCGCAGTACGACTCAAAAATATCTGAACCCATTCCAGCGATATCACCCACATTATCTCCAACATTATCGGCAATAACAGCAGGGTTTCGCGGATCATCTTCGGGTATACCCGCCTCAAGCTTTCCAACAAGATCAGCACCAACATCAGCACTTTTTGTAAAGATGCCTCCACCAACACGAGAGAAAAGAGCGACTACTGAGCCGCCCATTGCAAATCCATGAAGGGCTTCAGAATGTTCAGCACCAAAAAAGTAATAAAGGCCACCGAGTCCCAGGAGTCCAAGCGCTGCAACAGATAGACCCATGACTGAACCGCCAAAGAATGCAACAGTCAGAGCCGAAGCGCTTCCACTATCGTGAGCAGCTTGAGCAGTCCTGACATTAGCAATAGTCGCAGTATTCATGCCTATATAACCTGCCGTAGCTGAAGTTAAGGCGCCTACAAGAAAACACAGAGCACTGGCTGCACCAAGAAAGATATAAAGCAGAACGAGTAAAACTAATGCAAAGATACTCAGCATTTTATATTCACGCTTCATAAAAACTATCGCGCCAATATGAATTTGTTCACCAATTTTTTTAACAGCGCCACTACCACCGTCTTGTTTAGTAATCCATTGATAAATAATTACAACAATCAATAAGCCTAAAACACCAAGTGCAGGGGCAATCAAATTTTGATCGAAATTCATTTTTTCTCCTTTAAATAAAATGAAGCGGCAATGATATCCTAAAGTGCCTAAAAAGTGGAAAAAAAATCCCTAATTTAAGGTGAAATGAACTAAATTTATTAGAAAATTATCTTATAAAATCAAATTATATAATCAATAACATTTAATTCAAAAATGTTTGTAATTAGATTCGCTCTTTTATCATCACTTTTTTATGCTCTAAACGTAAGCATGATTCCATTAATCTACACTTTTGAGTTTTCATTAATCATGAGTTTTGATTTGAGATTGGCGTCATTAGAGGCAATTAAAAATCCTGCCAGGCCGGTAATAGCAGACTCTCCTGCAACGATCGGTGTTTTTCGGTTAGCAAGGAGCTGCATTGCCTTTGGAATTGATTCGTCTGTAATGGACATAAAGTGAGGGACATGACTCTCAAGAATGGTCCAAGCTAAAACTGAGACTTCACCGCAAGCGAGACCAGCCATAATAGTGTCCAAGTCACCGTGAACTGCAGTTGGCTCACCATTTAATGCACTTTGAAATAAACAGTCCGCATTAACAGGCTCAACAACTATAAATATCGGAGGACACTCAAGGCTCTCCTGAAGAAACGATACCACTGCAGAAGGAAAACCTCCCACACCGCCCTGCAAAAAGACGTGGGTTGGCATATCATTCATCTGCTTCATCGCCTCATCTACCATAACGGTATAGCCCTGCATAACGTCCTTTGGAATGTCTGTATAGCCCTCATATGATGTATCTGAGACAACGGTATAGCCATTTGAATCAGCAACATCAGCAGCAATCCTGACAGAGTCATCGTAGTTTCCTTTGATTCTGTTTACAACAGCGCCATACTTGGCAATCGCTTTCTCTCTACCTGGACTCACATTTCGATGAATATAAATCTCACAGTTGCATCCAAATTGCTGAGCTCCCCATGCCACTGATCTGCCATGGTTGCCATCGGTTGCACAGCACACTGTGAGCTTTGAGGTCTGATCCCTATAAGTTCCATTAATCAAGTCGGAAGAATTGGCATTGATACCTACCTCCTTCAGTTGCTTGATTAAAAAATTTGCAACCGCATAAGCACCGCCAAGGGCTTTAAAACTCTTCAGAGTGAATCGGGAGTTTTCATCCTTATAAAAGATTGATGAGACGCCAGTCTCACTTGCCATATCATCAAAGGAGTGAAGAGGCGTAGGCTTGTAATTATTCCAAGAGGTAATTTCTTTATTTGCTAACTCAAAGCCCTCTAAACTTAATATATCCTGATGCTTGTAATGAGAGCCTGACTCAACTTTAGGATTGACTACATGAGAGAATGATAAAGAGAAGTCACTGTAACTATTTGCCATAATTGTCCTTTAAATAGGTTGGGCATTAAAAAGCCTCATATCCCAGAAATACTATTTTGTGTCAGTTGTCTCTTTTCGATTGTAATCGAAGCTAGTGCAACCATTATGACACCCATACCTTGAATTATAGTGATTGTATCAAGATATGCAATAAAACCGAAAATTAAAACTAGTAATGGCTCAGTATAACCAATATTAGCAGTCCTAACAGGGCCATATTTCTTTATGGAGATATGATAAAACATCATGCCTATTGCAAAAAATGTCCCGGAAACAAGAGAGAGAAATAAAGCTTCTTTTTGTGGCCAATAAAAGCTCGTTTCTTTCATAAATAAATATAAGAAGCAAAGCGCAGGTATAAGCGTTGTAAATTTAACAATTTCCCAGTTTCTAAGAGTGCTCATTCTAGGGGTAATGATTAATATTAATGAATAGGATAAGGCAGAGAATAATGCCAAAATTATTCCAACAGCCATGGTGTAAAAGCCTTCATTGCTTTGAGAGATGGCAGCAATCCCAGCGATTGCGATCATAAACATCAGGATTGTTGTCGAATCAAGTGATCTTTTTTTGGCGATTGAAATAATTAAGTAAGTCAACAATGGATAAGTAAACAAAATA
>CABXDP010000032.1 GCA_902511025.1 uncultured Gammaproteobacteria bacterium
CCTGAAGCTTAATAAATATATATAGGTCTAGTGATGAAAGTAAAAGTATTAAATTTAAAAACTAACAAATCTACTTCACAGGAAGTTTCTGAAGATATTTTTGGTCGTGACTACAATGAGTCACTAGTCCACCAAATCACTACTGCCTATATGGCAGGTGGAAGAAGTGGAACTAAAGCTCAGAAAAATCGCTCAGCAGTTAGTGGTGGTGGAAAAAAGCCTTGGAAGCAAAAAGGTACTGGTCGCGCAAGAGCTGGAACATCTAGAGGGCCTATTTGGAGAAGTGGTGGAGTAACATTTGCTGCGCAGCCTCGTAATTACTCTCAAAAAGTAAACAAAAAAATGTACAAAGGCGCAATCAGTGTAATTCTTTCAGAGTTACTTCGTAAAGACCGCTTGAAAGTAGTATCAGATTTAGAAATTAAAGAACCTAAAACAAAAAATATCACCTCACTCATGAAAACATTAGATTTAAAAGATGCTCTTTTAATGACTGATGAGCTAGATGAGAACTTGTATTTATCTTCTCGCAATTTGTACCATGTGGGTGTTTGTGATACTCAGAGCATCGATCCGGTTAGTTTGATTGGTTATGAAAATGTAGTTTTAACCAAAGCCGCATTAAAGAAAGTAGAGGCAATGTTATGAATCAAGAAAAAGTATTGAGCGTCCTACTAGGGCCAATCGTTTCAGAAAAAACTACATTAGCTACAGCTAATAACCAGTATGTTTTTAAAGTTAGAACGGATAGCAATAAAAGAGAAATCAGTGCAGCAGTTGAAGAATTGTTTGGTGTTACCGTTGAAGGCGTTACAACTTCAAATGTAAAAGGTAAAAAGAAAATTTATAGAGGTAAAGCTGGACAGCGTGTTAATTGGAAAAAAGCGGTCGTTAGGGTCTCTGAAGGTCAGATGATTGACGCTACTGCATCATAGAGAATTTATTATGGCAACAGTTATTAAAAGAAAACCAACTTCACCAGGCAGACGTTTTGTTGTTAGTGTTGTTGATAATGATTTGCATAAAGGCAAGCCATTTGCTGCATTAACAGAAAGTAAAAATAGAATCAACGGAAGAAATAACCGTGGAAAGATTACTGTTAGACATAGAGGTGGAGGCCATAAGCAAAGATATCGTATTATTGATTTCAAGAGAAATAAAGATGATATTCAAGCAACTGTTGAGAGAATTGAGTATGACCCAAATAGAAGTGCGAATATTGCACTTATTTTATATGCCGATGGTGAGCGTCGCTACATTATTGCTCCTAAAGGATTGAAATCAGGTGATCAGATTATCTCTGGTAACTCTGTTGCAATCCAAAAAGGCAACTCACTTCCTCTAAGTAATATTCCTCTTGGTAGTGTTATTCATTGCGTTGAATTAAAACCAAAAAAAGGTGCACAAATTGCAAGAAGTGCTGGAACTTCTGTTCAGTTGGTAGCCAAAGAAGGAAATTATGTAACAATTAGACTTCGCTCTGGAGAAGTCAGAAAAGTTTTGGCTGAGTGTCGTGCAACTCTTGGGGAGGTTTCAAAATCAGAGCATAGTTTGAGAAAACTTGGTAAGGCTGGAGCTACTCGTTGGAGAGGTGTTAGGCCTACAGTCCGTGGTGTTGTTATGAACCCGGTTGATCACCCACATGGTGGTGGTGAAGGAAAGACTAGTGGTGGTAGACATCCTGTTTCACCTTGGGGTACTCCAACTAAAGGTTACAAAACAAGAACTAATAAGCGTACTGATAAATTAATAGTACGTAGAAGAAAATAAAGGGTAATTATGGCAAGATCACTTAGAAAAGGTCCATTTGTAGACGAGCACTTAATTCAAAAAGTAATGAAGGCTCAAGATAATAATGATAGAAAGCCTATTAAAACATGGTCACGTCGTTCGGTCATTGTTCCTGAAATGATTGGCCTTACAATTGCGGTTCATAATGGGCGCGTTCATGTTCCAGTTTCCATTAATGAGAATATGATTGGACATAAGTTGGGCGAATTTGCCGTAACAAGAACATTTAAAAGTCACTCAGGTGATCGTAAATAGCATTAGCAAAGGGTTTAGAAAATGAAAGAAGTTAAAGCAATTCATAAGTATGCAAAAATCTCTCCTTTTAAGGTGAGGTTAATTGCTGATCAAATTAGGAACAAGCCTGTAGAAGAGGCTTTGAATATTTTGACATTTAGCAATAAGAAAGCAGCAGTCTTAGTCAAAAAAGTTTTAAGTTCCGCAATTTCTAATGCTGAGCATAATGACGGCCTTGATATTGATGAGTTAAAAGTAAGCAGTGTCTTCGTCAATGAAGGCTCAACAATGAAACGAATTCGTCCTAGAGCTAAGGGAAGAGCAAATCGAATTCTTAAACGAACAAGCCACATAAGTGTTGGCGTAAGCGAGTAAATAATTATGGGTCAAAAAGTAAATCCAGTAGGCATTAGATTAGGAATTGTTAAGGATTGGGATTCCAAGTGGTATGCAAGCAGTAAAGACTATTCTGAGTATTTGTTATCTGATATCGCAGTAAGAGATTTTTTATTTAAGGAGTTGACTTCAGCTTCTGTAAGTCGAATTTCAATTGAGAGACTCTCTAATACTGCTAAGGTCATTATTCATACCGCTAGACCTGGAATCGTTATTGGAAAGAAAGGCGCTGATATTGAAAGACTTAAAAATATAGTTTCAGAAAAAATGGGTGTACCCGTTCATATCAGTATTGAAGAAGTTAAACAACCCGAGTTAGATGCTCGATTAGTTGCTGAAAATATTGCACAGCAACTTGAAAAACGTGTGATGTATAGACGCGCTGTTAAAAGAGTTCTAGGTAATGCAACAAGATTAGGCGCACTTGGAATTAAAGTCATGGTAAGTGGTCGCTTAAATGGTGCAGAAATTGCTCGTTCAGAGTGGTATCGCGAAGGCAGAGTACCTCTCCACACCTTTAGAGCTGATGTTGATTACAGCAGTTTTAGAGCTAATACACAGTATGGTGTTATAGGCATTAAAGTATGGATTTTTAAAGGTGAGATTCTCGATCATAATAAAGGCACTATTGAAGAAGTTTCAAAGCGTGGTGCTACTAAACAATTAGGCAAGAAGTAAAGGAATAAAGCAATGTTGCAACCTAAACGTACAAAATATAGAAAGATTATGAAGAGCCGCAACCGCGGTTTAGCTGCTGGTCATAATGTAAGCTTTGGTGAAATTGGACTTCAAGCTACTGGTCGATGCAGAATGACTGCTAGACAAATTGAGGCAGCAAGACGAGCAATGACTAGACATGTAAAACGTCAAGGAAAGATATGGATTCGTGTCTTCCCAGATAAGCCTATTACCAAGAAGCCACTTGAGGTTCGAATGGGTAAAGGTAAAGGTAGTGTTGAGTATTGGGTAGCACAAATTAAACCAGGGCAAATGTTATTTGAAATGCAGGGTGTTGATGAAGTAGTAGCTAGAGAGGCTTTTGAGCTTGCTGCAGCGAAACTCCCAGTTAAGACAACTGTAATTAAACGGACAATAATGTAATGGATGTTAAAGAATTAAGAGACCAGGATGTGACTCAGTTAAATGAGCAGCTTATTACTTTGCGTAAAGAGCAATTCGAGTTGCGTATGCAAAAAAGCACATCTCAACTGACTGATTTATCAAAGCTTGGTAAAACGAAAAAAGCGATTGCCCAAATTAAAACAATTATTAACGAGAAAAGCTCATGAGTGAAACTAATGCGGTAGAAAGAGTCCTTACAGGTAAAGTTGTGAGTAATAGTCGTGACAAGACAATTGCTGTTTTAGTTGAGCGTAAGGTGCGTCATCCAATTTATAAAAAGTACATTAAGCGCAGCACTAAAGTTCACGCACATGATGAAAAAAATGAGTGTGGTCTTGGTGATGTCGTAAGAGTTTCTGAATCAAAGCCATTTTCTAAAACTAAGAACTGGGCGTTGGTAGAAGTTGTTGAAAAATCTGTGAGTATTGATTAGATAGTCGCTTTAAAGAGAGAAAGAATATGATTCAAATGCAAACAAAATTAAATATAGCAGATAACAGTGGTGGTGTTAGGGCTATGTGTATTAAAGTCCTTGGCGGCTCAAAAAGACGCTATGCAAACATCGGCGATGTGATTAAAGTAAGCATCAAGGAAGCTTCACCGCGTGGTAAAGTTAAAAAAGGCGATGTATATGATGCAGTGGTTGTTAGAACTGCTCAAGGTGTTCGCCGTAAAGACGGCTCTCGTATTCGCTTTGATACTAATGCAGTTGTTCTTCTTAATACAAAATTAGAGCCAATCGGTACTCGTATTTTTGGCCCAGTTACTCGTGAATTAAGGGGCGCTCAATTTATGAAAATTGTTTCACTTGCACCAGAGGTTCTGTAATGATCAAAATTAAACAAAATGATGAAGTGATTGTCATTGCTGGAAAAGATAAGGGCTCTGTTGGTACTGTAACTCAAGTGCTTGGAGAAAAGGTGATTGTTGAAGGTTATAACCTAGCAAAAAAACACGTTCGCCCTAATCCACAAGAAGGAATCCAAGGTGGAATTGAAGAAAAAGAAATGCCATTGAGTATTTCAAATGTTGCAATCTACAACCCTACTACTAAAAAGGCAGATCGTATCGGTGTAAGGGTCAATGATGAAGGCGTTAAAGAAAGATTTTTTAAATCAAACGGTGAAGCCGTAATTTGATGTAACGAATAAGTAGGTGATAAGTGGCTAGATTACAAGAACAATATAAAAACGAAATTATCCCTAAGCTTCAAAAGGAGCTAGGTGTTTCTAATTCAATGTCGGTACCCAAGATTGAAAAAATTACAATCAATATGGGCCTTGGTAAAGCCTTAGGAGATAAAAAGGTATTGGAAAGTGCTTTAGAAGAGTTGGGTTTAATTTCTTCTCAAAAGCCAGTAACTTGTTTGGCTAGAAAGTCCGTTGCTAGTTTTAAGTTGAGAGAAGGAAACGCCATTGGTTGCAAGGTGACATTGAGAAAAGAAAGAATGTATGAATTTCTAGATCGCCTTGTTAATGTTGCGATACCTCGTATCAGGGATTTCCGTGGATTGAATGACAATTCATTTGATGGTCGAGGTAACTACAACATGGGAATAACAGAACAAATTGTTTTTCCTGAAATTGAGTTTGAAAAGGTAACAAGTGTGCGAGGAATGGATATAGCTATTACCACGAACGCACAAAATGATGAAGATGCTAAGAAACTATTAGCGATGTTTAATTTCCCATTTAAAGGAGGAAATAATGGCTAAAAAGTCTATGATACATAGAGATGTAAAGCGAGCTAAGTTGGTCGAAAAATATAAAGAAAAGCGCCATGAGTTGAAAAAAATCATCAAGAGTGTTCATACTTCAGATGAGGATCGTTTTCAGGCTGTAATTAAATTACAGTCACTTCCTAGAGATGCCTCGCCTGTTCGTCAACGTAATCGTTGCGGTCTTTCTGGACGCCCACATGGTTTTTATAGAAAGTTTGGTTTAGCAAAATCACAACTCAGAGAGCGCACTATGAATGGTGAAGTTCCTGGTTTATCTAAAGCTAGTTGGTAGGAGGTTAATATGAGTATGTCTGATCCAATAGCTGATATGTTGACTAGAATTAGAAATGCACAATCAGTAAACAAAGAGCATGTAAGCATCCCAGCTTCAAATTTAAAGTCTGCCATTGCTAGTGTCATGCAGGATGAAGGTTATATTACTTCTTTTGCAATTGAAGGTGATAAGGCGGCCAACAAAACGTTAGTGATTAAGTTGAAGTACTTTGATAACCAGCCAGTAATCGAGTCGCTTGATAGAATTTCAAAGCCTAGCTTAAGACACTATGCAAGTAAAGATGATATGCCAAGCGTGATGAATGGACTTGGAATCGTAATTGTTTCTACCCCTAAGGGTGTTATGACAGGCCAAGCTGCCAAAGCTCAAAATATTGGTGGTGAAGTTTTGTGTAGCGTTTCATAATAATGGAGATTAATTATGTCTAGAATTGCAAAAGCACCAATCACAATCCCAGAGGGTGTAAACATTACTCATGCTGATGGCGTGATGTCAGTTAAAGGGAAGCTTGGTGAAATGACAATGCATGTCAATTCTCTCGTTCAAATATCTAATAACGATAATGTGCTAACTTTTGAGCCAAATCAAGTCAGTAAAAAATTAGAGAAAAGTGCATGGGCTCAAGCGGGCACTGCTAGAGCAAATACAGCTAACTTGATCAAAGGTGTTACTGATGGTTGGGAGAAAAAACTTACTTTAATCGGAGTTGGTTATCGTGCTAAAGCACAAGGCAAAGTTTTAAACTTGACACTTGGCTTTTCTCACCCCGTCGACTACAAATTACCTGAAGGAATATCTGTAGAAACCCCTTCACAGACTGAAGTTATTGTAAAGGGAATCGATAAGCAGAAAGTTGGCCAGGCTGCTGCAGAGATAAGGGCGTTTCGTCCACCAGAGCCATACAAAGGCAAGGGTGTTCGTTATTCAGATGAGCAGGTTGTTCGTAAAGCTGCTAAGAAAAAATAATTGATAGAAGGTAGTTAAATGAAATTATCAAAAAAAGATGCTCGTATAAGAAGAGCAACAAAATTTAGAGCTAAGCATGCTGAAAGAGATTTAGAGCGTTTGTGCGTTTATAAATCTTCGCAACATATTTATGCGCAAATTATTAGTAGTTGTGGAACTAAGACATTGGCATCTGCATCTAGCGTTTCTTCCAAAATAAAAAATGGTGGTAATGTTGATGCTGCATCTAAGGTCGGAGATTTAATAGCAAAAGCTGCTATAAAAGCTAAAGTTTCTAAGGTCGCGTTTGATCGCTCAGGTTTTAAATATCATGGTCGAGTGAAAGCACTTGCTGAGGCAGCAAGGGAAGGCGGATTAGATTTTTAATTAAAAGAACTCAAGGTTTAAAGAATGGCTGAAAATAAAAGAAATAATTACAAAGAAGAAAGTGAATTCATAGAGAAGTTGGTAAATATTCGCCGCGTTGTAAAAGTAGTAAAGGGTGGTAGAATTTTTGGCTTTTCTGCTTTAGTAGTTGTTGGCGACGGAAATGGTAAAGTCGGCTATGGCACTGGTAAAGCTCGTGAAGTGCCTTTGGCTATTCAAAAAGCAATGGATAAAGCAAAAAGAGCAATGAAGCCAGTACCACTAGTTAATGGTACTCTTCACTACCCTATTACTTCATCGGTTGGTGCTGCTAAAGTTTATATGCAGCCTGCATCTGAAGGTACCGGTGTAATTGCTGGTGGTCCAATGAGAAGTGTTCTAGAGGCAGTTGGTGTTCACAACATATTAGCAAAATGTAATGGAACTCGGAACCCTATCAGTGTTGTCAGAGCTACTGTTGAAGGTCTCACCAAAATGTCATCACCACAAATCGTTGCTGCCAAGCGCGGTAAAACTGT
>CABXDP010000033.1 GCA_902511025.1 uncultured Gammaproteobacteria bacterium
CATCCCTTACCTTGAGGCTCTCAACCTGTAATGCACCTTCAATGACTGACCTACTATAGGGATCAATAACAAGGTTTTCCTCAGCCTCCTCTAGGGCTTGCATCAGTTGAGCTCTTGGTTTTAAAGTTTTAGGGAAAAGCTTATCAAATATCTTGAATAAAGATGATCTACTAGGAGGTTTTTCTTCGCTCATATAATTTATAAATATATTTTGTTGTCTATTTTACCTTGGTTTAGGCTTTTTTAATACCTCGCATTGCCTTAACCTGGGCGGCTCTCTCTTTACGAACCTCCTTTGGGTCAGCAACAAGGGGGCGATAGATCTCTACTCTATCTTTTTCTCTTAAAACTGCATCAAGACTAGCAAACTTAGAAAAAATTCCGACTTGTTGTTTTGACAAATCGATTTGATTATAAATCTCTAGAATGCCGGAGGCTTCTATAGCCTCTTTGAGTGTTGTACCGTCTTTAACTTCTAAACTAATAAGACTCTGTTTATCATCTAAAGCATATGCAACTTCAACAATCATAAATATCACTCATTGCTTGCGCATCTCTAAAGTTAAGTTGGCCCTCATAAATTGCTCGACCAGTAATTGCTCCAATTATTCCACGATGTGCTTTTTTTAGAAGTGCTGCTATATCATCCAGATTGGTTATACCTCCAGAAGCGATAATAGGGATCGAAGTTTGCTCAGCCAGACTGGCTGTAGCTTCTACATTAACGCCCTGCATCATTCCATCTCGGGCTATATCAGTGTAAACAATCGAACTGACTCCGTACTGTTCATACTTTTTAGCTAGTTCAACGACACTAATATTTGTTTGCTCTGCCCAGCCATCTGTTGCCACAAAACCATTGTTTGCATCAAGACCCACAATGATTTTATTTGGAAACTCAAAACAGAGCTCTTCGACAAATTCTGGGTTTTTAACAGCCATTGTTCCAATAATTAGATAACTTATTCCGGCCTCAACATAGGAACTTGCAGTTTTAAGGTCGCGAATACCGCCTCCAATTTGAACGGGCAACTTTGGGAATGATTTTGTGATCTCATTGATGCATTCTGCATTGATGGGTCTTCCTTCAAATGCCCCATTTAGATCAACCAAATGTAATCTTCTTGCGCCTTCATCAGCCCACTTAGAAGCCATTTCAGTTGGGTTGTTTGAAAATACGGTTGTGTCCTCCATGACTCCTTTACGAAGCCTGACGCATTGACCATCTTTTAAATCAATTGCAGGAATAATAATCATAAATTCTAGTTTATTTGATAACTTCAACTCACTGAAGTAATTATACTCTATGAGCTTTTAGCCTAAATGTGTTCCCTGCTCCTGATTTGACTAAACTGGAAGTAGCTCTTCAAGACTCCATCTTGGCTTAATCGATATTTCGTAATTTTCGTTAGACTGTCCAGCAAGAAATCGATAATGTCCAGCAAGTGCAATCATGGCGCCATTATCTGTGCAGAAATTGAGTGCTGGATAGAAAACACTTGTATCATTCTCAGCGCCCATCTTGTTCAACAACTCACGCAGTGATAGGTTTGCGCTAACCCCTCCAGAGACCACCAAGGTTTTATAGCCGGTCTGTTTGAGTGCTCGATTGCATTTGATTGTCAGCGTTTCTGTAGCAGCAATTTCAAATGCTTTCGCAATGTTAGCTTTTTCATCAGGAAAATCAAAATATGTATTTCTTGCAAAGGTCTTTAAGCCACTGAAGCTAAAATCAAGACCAGGCCTATCGGTCATTGGCCTGGGAAAAGTAAACCTATTCTTATCTCCTTCTTTTGCGAGATTTGCTAAAGCGGGACCTCCTGGATAACCTAATCCGAGAATCTTAGCAGTCTTATCAAAACCCTCACCCACTGCATCGTCAAGTGACTCTCCAAGAATTTTATATTCTCCTATCCTGGGAGCATCAATAAGTAACGTGTGTCCTCCCGAGACTAGGAGCGCAACAAATGGAAACTCAGGCTTTTTTTGCTCAAGTAATGGAGCTAATAGATGTCCCTCCATGTGGTGAACACCCAGAGCTGGAATACCTAAACCCCAAGCTAAGCTTTGTGCTATGGAGCTTCCCACCAAGAGTGCGCCTGACAATCCAGGCCCAGCAGTGTATGCAATACCAGTGAGTTCATTTAATTTGACATCACTCTCTTTGAGTGCGTCTTTGATAAGAGGTATAGTTTTCTGAATATGGTCTCTTGATGCCAGTTCAGGGACTACTCCGCCATACTCTGCATGCAGCTTGACTTGAGAAAATAGCTTATGCGATATGAGACCATCTTTGCTAGTATAGATTCCAATTCCTGTCTCATCACAAGAAGACTCAATCCCTAATGTGATCAGATTTTTATTAGCTGCCAACCGTCTCACCTAAGTAAACTTTTTTCACTTCTTCATTTGCCAAAATTTCATCCTTGCCACCTTGAGCAATAATTTTTCCAGCACTTAATACGTAGGAATGGTTACAAGTATCAAGCATCTCCCTGTAGTTGTGATCTGTAATCAGAATGCCAATCCCTTTGTCTCTTAATTGATAAATAATTTCTTGAATATCACCAACTGAAATCGGGTCTATCCCTGCGAACGGCTCATCGAGCAAAATAAACTTTGGATCCATCGCCAAAGCTCTGGCAATTTCAACCCTTCTTCGCTCACCGCCAGAGAGGGTAATACCCATAATGTGACGCACATGCTCAACCTTGAATTCAGATAAAAGCTCTTCTAGTCGTCTAACCCTTTCCTTAGCTGATATAGATTTATTCATTTCCAAAACAGCCAAGATGTTATCTTGAACGCTTAATTTTCGAAAAATTGATGGCTCTTGAGGGAGATAGCCAAGACCCAGATTAGCCCTCTTATGCATCGGCATGTGGCCAATACTTGCATTGTCTAAAGTTACCTCTCCCCGGCTAGACCTAACTAGACCACAGGTAATATAGAAACAGGTTGTTTTACCAGCCCCATTTGGGCCCAGCAAGCCAACAATTTCTCCACCTTTAACAGAGAATGAGACGTCGTTAACAACCTCACGCCTTGCATACTTTTTATAAAGATTTTTTACTTCTAGCTGATGCTCTAACATTCAATTTAAATGCCTTTAAGTTGGAAAACCATCTTACCCTAAATGTACTCTATATGCATGGAGCTATATAGCTCTTTGATGCCATCTTTTGTTACAACTTTTAACGCTCCTTGATTGGTAATGCCATGAATTTGACCCTGAAGCTCTATGTTTGATTCCCTAAATTTAATTCTTGCTCCATTCAACATATCATAATGATCCCACTCAGACAAAAGACTTGAAAGACCATTAATCTGGAAATCTTCCAAGAAGAATAAAATGTTGTAAATTATTTTGGAAGTTAATTGTTGAAAGTTTGGTAATTTATTGAGAATTCTTGATAGATCTACCCATAGCGCATCAATTTCATTTGTGTCAACTAATTGGTAATTTATTCCAACCCCAATCAATACCAATTGATTACTTTTGTAATGAGTATTTTCCATCAAAATACCTGCAAGCTTTTTGTCACCATAATAGATATCATTTGGCCATTTGATTTTTAGACCACTCAACTGGCATTCTGCTTCAATTGATTTAATGATTGCCAACCCAGCTATCAAGCTAAGACCATTAAGATTCATTCCTTCATGAAAGCTTTTACGTATTGAAAAAATAATACTCCCATCTTTTTGGGATACCCAATTTCTTCCATGCTGGCCTTTCCCTTTTGTTTGCTCTCTTGTAATACATATCTGGGGCTTAGTTGAATATTTAGTACTGGATAAATAAGAGTTTGTGCTATCAATTGATTCAAAAAAATAGCATTCGAAATTATTTTCTAGTAAGCTCTTAAGAGATGAAAAATGGCTCATATCAATGGGAGACAGTTATGTGCATTTCTAAATATTTTGTTAAAATCATGTTTTGATTTTACAACAAATGAAATAGATAATCGATTATGAAAATTGCTCTAGGTGTTGAATATTTTGGAAAGAATTTTCATGGTTGGCAAATTCAGAAATCTGGCCTAAGAACTGTTCAAAGTGTTGTTGAGTCGGCCTTATCTCAGGTAGCAAATCATCCAGTTCGTGTCTTCTGTAGTGGAAGGACAGACTCTGGTGTGCATGCAATTGAACAAGTCATTCATTTTGAATCTGAAACGATTCGAACAGATCGGGCTTGGCTGTTTGGTGGCAATGTGAATCTACCGAGTGATGTGAATTTCAAGTGGGTTAAGGTTGTCAGTGATGACTTTCATGCAAGGTTTAGTGCCTTTGCCAGGTCCTATAAATACAAAATCCATCACGACCCTGTAAGGTCGTCTTTGAAAGCTGATTACTTCTTATGGGAACCAAGACCTCTTAACATTGATGATATGAGGAAAGCGGCATCATCATTAGTTGGTGAACATGATTTTTCTTGCTTCAGGGGAAGCTTATGCCAAGCCAAGTCGCCTATTAAAACAATCGAATATATTGAGATTAAGTCATCTAGAGATGAGTTAATAATCAATGTCAAAGCGAATGCTTTTCTTCATCACATGGTTCGAAATATCGTTGGAACTCTATTAAAAATTGGACGGGGAGAGAAGGATGTTGACTGGATGAATTCAGTTTTAGACAGTAAGGATCGAAAAAAAGCAGGGCCAACTGCAGAGCCTCAAGGGCTATATTTCATAAAAGCTTTCTATAAGGAGATCTAGCTAGGCTCTAGTCCAGAATTTTGTATGTCAAAATCTTGCTCGGCTTCAGTAAAATTATCGTCCTCAATTTCATTTTCAAGGTTTTCAATCTCCTGCCAAACATACTTTAAGGCGTCAGCTCTGAGATCAAAGAATCGATTGTCACCGAAACGCTTCTTGAAACCTGATCTAAATAATTCCGCCTCTAACCTTTCTGTTCTTGCAAAAAGTATCTCAACACCTGAATTTGAACATGTCTCAACCAAGCTTGACAATACCTGCTCACCGCTCGCATCAACCTGAACAATGGAGGCAACATCAACTATTATGTACTTCAAGTCATCGTTATGTCTTGCGATTAAATCCAGTAACTTTGTTTCAAAATATGCGGCATTAGCAAAATAAAGTGAGCCACTCCATTTTGCAACTTTAACCGATGGGCTGACCTCCACTGACTCATCCGCAAACCTTGAAGCTATGATCGAGCCATGCTCAACTGACAACTCTGAAAAGTTTGGCTCCATAGTTCGATATAGGAATAATCCAAGTGACAAAATGACTCCAAAAGCAATGCCATTCTCAAGGTGAGGTGCAAAGGTCAGAGTCATTATGAAAGTCAGAAGGCCAACTAGTCCATCGTGCTTCTCGACCTTCCATGCTTGCCTCAAAGGTGAAAAATGAATTAAATTGACAACTGCCATTAAGATGATTGCTGCTAGAGTAGCTTGTGGCAGGTGGTAGAGCAAGGGGGTCAACCAGATGATGGTAAGACCAACAATAACAGCAGTCACTACTGAAGAAAAACCAGTCACCGCACCCGCAGTCAAGTTAACTGCAGATCTTGAGAAAGAGCCCGAGACAGCATAGCCTTGGAAGAAGCTTGAGGTTACATTAGATAGTCCCTGACCAATGAGTTCTTGGTTCACATCTAAGCGCTGCTTCGTTGTTGCGGCCATTGATTTGGCAACAGAGATGGCCTCCATAAAACCAATTAATGATATTGTTATAGCATAGATAAATAGTGTGCCAACTGCATTAAAATCAAAGCTTGGTAATTTAAAACTAACTAGTCCCTCAATATTAATTGAACTAACTATTGCGCCTCCCATGCCTTGATAGTCAATCAAGAAGGATGCAGCAGTTGAAAGCACAGCGACCGACAAGATCGCTGGCAGTCTTGGGAAAAAGCGCTGGAAGATGATGATTCCTAGAACACCAGCAATGGCCATAGCCAGAGTTGGAAGATGGGTATAGTATAACGCAGCCTCAAAAAGTCTAGCGATTGTCCGATAGCTCTGATCAGCATTACAAATTGTATGTAGTCCATTGACATCAATATTTTCAATTCTTTCTATAATTGTCAATGGTTGGCATGAGCTCTCCCAATCACTGTCGTTTGAATTAATCACCCTTATTCCAAAAACTTTAGGGAGCTGAGAGGCTCCAATAATAATTGCGGCAGCATTTGTAAAGCCAGTGACAACAGGGAGTGAAAGGAAGTTAATGACAAAACCCAACCTAAGAACTCCTAGCGAAAATTGAAACACGCCAACGATTAAAGCAAGCAGTGCAGCATAGACCGCATAACTCGAAGGGTCAGTCACAATTTCACCTAGCGCTGCTGCAGTTAACAAAGAAACTACAGCGACTGGTCCTGTTGAGAGCTGCCTTGATGAGCCCATCATTGCTCCAATTAAAACAGGCAAAAATGAGGCATAAAGACCATACTCGGGTCCAAGTCCAGCAAGCTGCGCATAGGCCATTGATTGAGGAATTAAAACAAATGCAACGGTTGCACCTGCCACAACATCGGCTTTTAAAATTTTTGGGTTACTAAGGTCTTTAATCCATAACAAAAATGGAAATAGTCGTGTTAACCAAGTCATGAAATATGTTTCAGAAGTTAAGTTTCAATTCACTAATAAGTGTACCTAACTAGAAGGGGTTAAGCGCAGATTTTTTTTACTTCTGATTAAAAATCTTTGTCCCAGTCAACCAAAATTTCTTGATTTTTAGAGTCAATAGAAATTAAAAATGGCTCAATATATGGAATCCAGTGTTCCTTTTTACCTTTAACGACTAAAACATTATTTGAGCCTGTCTCAACAAAGTAATCTACTATGCCAAGCGTGTCTTGATCTTTATTAATTACATCAAATCCAATCAGTTCATGCCAATAATATTTTCCATCTTGGAGCTCAGGAAGCTGTCTCTTATCTATGAAAATATCATGACCAATAAATTTTTGTGAGTCCTCTCGATTATCTACATCTTTAATATGGGCGACAATTGTTTTAGACTGTTCACGCCCATTGGTAATGTCAATTGTTTGGAAACTTCCATCAATCTTAATAGACCAAGGTGAGTAATTTAAAATATTGGACCTAGGCTTAGTGTATGAGAAAACTTTTACCCAGCCCTGTAAACCAAAAAAGCCATTAATCTTTCCGACTAATAGCTTTTTATCGTTTTCTTGAGGAGCTGATGACACCAAATTATTTTTCTTCCGACTCTTCAGCTGGCT
>CABXDP010000034.1 GCA_902511025.1 uncultured Gammaproteobacteria bacterium
CATTCTTCCTCGAAAACAAGCTATTACTGTTTTTTTTGTTTTTGCATTTGGGTATTTTTTGTCTTGCTTATTAAGAGCAATTACAGCTACTCTTTCCCCAGTTTTTACTCTAGAATTCGACTTAATGGCGGCAGATTTAGGATTACTTGCCGGAGGTTATTTTTTGGGTTTTGCATCTATGCAAATCCCCCTTGGATATTTACTAGATAAGCTTGGACCCAAAAAAATTGTATCTACATTTCTATTAATTGCATTTATTGGAACAGTATCTTTTGCCCTTGCTCAAAGCTTTTCAGGTCTTCTAGTTTCTAGGATATTAATAGGAGTGGGATCAAGCGCTTGTTTAATGGCACCTCTAACTGGTTATAGAATTTGGCTTAAAGAAAATCAACAGCAAAGAGCAAATTCTTGGATGTTTATGATGGCATCATTAGGATTTTTATCATCAACATTACCTATTCAACTTCTGCTACCTTCATTGGGCTGGAGATGGATATTTGGTGGGATTTCAGCATTACTATTAATTAGCATAATTTTGATGTTAGCTTTTATTCCGAAGTGGAATCATCAAAAAGAGAGATCTTTGGAAAATCCAATAAAATCAGATACATTTACTGATGTTTGGAAAAACAAATTCTTTATTAGCGTTATTCCAATGGGGTTATTTAATTACGGAGGGTTAATGGCAATTCAAACTTTATGGGCAGGACCCTGGATGATTAGAGTTGCAGGATATACTCCACTTGAGAGTGCTACAGGTTTATTTTCGATAAATATTACAATGCTTGTTTCATTTTTTTTATGGGGTTATTTTTTACCTAAAATTACAGATCTTGGCTTTAATGCATTAAAAATATTAAAACTTGGCTTGCCAATTAGTTTTTTGGTTATGTTTACTATAATTGCTTTAGGGTCAAAAGCAGGTGCTTTATTAATTACATTATTTATCCTAACTTCGATCTTCTTATCTGTAATACAGCCAGCTGTAGGTTTATCTTTTCAAAGTCATTTGGCGGGTAAAGCGCTTACATCATTCAATTTACTAATATTCTTAGGAGCCTTTATAATGCAGTGGTTTATTGGCTTTATAATCGATTTAATTAAAAGTCTTGGTTATACTGAAACAATAGGATTTCAAACAGCATTTTCAGTATTCTTATTATTAAGTTTAACTTCTTATATGTTCTTTTTAGTTATTAATAAAAAATAGAATCAACTATATAGATTATGGATAAAACAAATATCGACTCTAAACCAAGATTTAGTTCTACAGCTAAGCTAATGCATTGGGGCTTTGTACTTTTGTTTATCTATGCCTTACTTAAGCAGATAGATGAACTTAATCAACTAGAGGATACAGCCCTTCTAAGATTTGAAGTAATTTTTGCAGGAGTGTTTGTTCTATTACTTTTGATTCGCTTTATTTACATGAAAACAACACAAAAATCATCACTTCCAGACTCTACGCCAAAGTCACAAATTCTAGCTGCTAAGGTTGTTCATGCTGGAATGTATATTTGTCTTGCATTAATTCCGCTAACTGGATTATTAATTGGATTACTTTTTTGGTTAGACTTAAAAGATGGATTTTTAATTGATATAGCTGTTGGAGCTCATGAGTTTGCAGTGTCAGTTATCTATTGGCTTATAGGTCTTCATATTTTAGCTGCCGTTTATCACCGCTTAAAAAAAGATGGGGTCTGGTCTTCAATGGTGCCATTTTTGAAAGAATTTGATAATGAAAAATAAGGATTTAAGCTTTGTTTTCATCAGGTCAATTAATTGATTCAGCAAATAAAACCTGTGGATGTTGTTGCAGCAATAATTAAAAGTGAGGATTATTACCTTCTTGCTAAAAGGAATAAAGATAAATACATGGGTCTCAAATGGGAGTTTCCAGGTGGTAAGGTTGATCAAAATGAAACCTTTAAGGAGGCCCTATCTAGAGAGATTCTTGAAGAGCTTAATATCAACATACAGATTCATAGCAAAGTAGCTGAAGAGAGATACCAGGATGAGGAAATCAATATTACTTTGCATTACTATATGTGCTCATTAATTGATAAAGATATTGTTTTGTCAGAACATGAAGCAATCGAATGGGTCAAAAAACAAGACTTTTTAAAGTATGAATTTGTTCCGGGTGATGGTGACATTACATCACTAATATAATCTCTTCCAAAAAAATACCTTATCATTTAAGCTTATGAGCTATCTATCTTATAAAAAAATAGGCAAAGGGAGTCCATTTGTTCTAGTTCATGGTTACCTTGGTGGTCAAAACATGTGGAAATTTCAGGAGGAGCTAAAAAATGATTTTGAGTTAATTATGCCTTCTCTTGCTGGTTATGGAGAAAGCGCTGAATTTAAAACAAATGAAAATTATTAAAAAAAGTGCCGTTTTCTCGCCTTGTAAAAAATATAGATATTCTCTGTCAAGAGCATGGGATATAAATCAAAAAATAATTTTATTTATTGGCCTAAACCCTTCAATAGCAGATGAAAGAAATGATGATCCAACAATAAGAAGGTGTCTTTTTTATGCCTCTAAATGGGGTTTTGGAGGTTTAATCATGGTCAATTTATTTGCTTACAGAGCGACACTTCCAAAAGATTTAAAAATTGCAAAGCATCCAGTCGGTGATGACAACAATCAATTCATCATCAATGCCCACAACGAAGCATCAAGAACTATTGTAGCTTGGGGTAATGATGGCAATCTTCACAAAAGAGATACTGAGGTGCTGGATATAATCTCAAATCCAATGTGTCTGAAAATGAATAAAACTGGACAACCCGCGCACCCACTCTATCAAAAAAAAAACATTATTCCAAAACCTTTTAGTAGTTAAATAATTCTTTATATCCATTGAGTTAGGTACATTAATTTATTAATAATGCATATAATTTATTAAACCTTAACTACTAGAAACATCATCTTAAAATTAGCGGTAATCTTAATCTATGAAATACATTGTTATTGACCCAGTAATAGCCGATTTAGGTTTTGTGAAGGTTTATTGGTATGGGGTGATGTATCTTCTAGCTTTTTTATCGGCCTACTTGCTAGCAAGGTATCGAATCAAGTCAGAAGTATTATGGAATACGAAGCATGTCGATGACATTATTTTTTATGGCGCTCTGGGTGCTGTTTTAGGTGGTAGATTAGGTTACTTGTTGTTTTACAACTGGTCAGTTTTTATTTCAAACCCACTCACTTTTTTTAATTTTCAAAATGGTGGAATGTCCTTTCATGGTGGGTTTCTTGGTGTTTTACTTGCAATGGTTATTTTTAATAAGAAGTATCAGTTTACTTTCTTTCAGACTACTGATTTTATAGCCCCATTAATTCCTCTAGGTCTGGGCTTTGGAAGGATAGGTAATTACATTAATGGTGAACTCTGGGGAAGAGTGACTGACAGCTCATGGGGTGTATTAGCGCCCGATCAGAGTGGACTCTGGGAAAAACGCTTTCCAACTCAATTATATGAAGCTTTCTTAGAGGGTTTCGTATTATTTTGTATATTATGGCTATTTAGTAACAAGAAACCACAAGTCATGGCAACCTCCTCCTTATTCCTAATACTTTATGGCATCTTTAGATTTATAATTGAATTTGTAAGGGCTCCAGATTCACACATTGGATACCTTGCATTTGATTGGCTTACTATGGGGCAATTACTGAGCATTCCAATGATTTTTATCGGAATTTATTTGTTAATTAAATCTTATCGTTTAGAAGGAAGAACATGAAGCAATATTTAGATTTTTTAAAGCTTGTCAGAGATAATGGTGCAGAAAAAACCGATAGAACTGGCACTGGAACCAAAAGCATTTTTGGCCACCAGATGCGCTTCAATCTCTCAGAAGGCTTTCCAATCGTTACAACTAAGAGAGTTCATGTGCCTTCAGTTATTCATGAGCTTCTCTGGTTCTTGAAAGGAGACACCAACATTAAATATCTTACCGAAAATAAGGTAAACATTTGGAATGAGTGGGCTGATGCAAATGGTGATTTAGGCCCAGTATATGGGGCTCAATGGAGGAAATGGAAAAATGCTGAAGGAGATGAAATTGATCAAATAAATCAAGCTGTCAATCTCATCAATAACACTCCAGACTCAAGAAGAATTATAGTGTCAAGTTGGAATGTTGGTGAATTAGGGAGTATGGCTCTTCAGCCTTGCCACGCGCTTTTTCAGTTTTATGTTGCCAATGGAAAGCTTTCCTGTCAGCTTTATCAGAGAAGTGCGGATATCTTTTTAGGTGTACCCTTTAATATTGCTTCTTATGCACTTCTAACGCATATGATTGCTCAGCAATCTAACCTGGATGTTGGAGATTTTGTTTGGAGTGGAGGTGACTGTCATATTTATACGAACCACTTTACGCAGGTTGATACGCAGCTTGGAAGGCATCCAAAAAAACTTCCAACACTTTCAATTACGAGAAAGCCTGAGAGTATTTTTGGTTATGAATATGATGATTTTGAATTAATTAACTATGTTCATGACGATCCTATTAAAGCTACAGTTGCAGTCTAATTGATGGAGAAACTTCAAAAAAATCTCTCTTATCAATTCAATGATATTGAATTACTAAATAAAGCTTTAACGCATCGCAGCGTCAGCAAGAACAATAATGAGCGACTTGAGTTTCTGGGTGATAGCGTTTTAGGCTCGATCATCTCAGAAGAGCTCTACTCCAGGCATTCAAGTATTGATGAAGGACAATTGTCAAGGCTTCGATCTCATTTGGTTAGAGGTAATACCTTAGCAAATTTAGCCAAAAAGCTGAATATTTCTGAAAACCTTAGACTTGGTCAGGGAGAGTTAAAAAGTGGCGGATTTAGACGTGAGTCAATTTTAGCAGATACATTTGAGGCCATCTTAGGAGCGATTTTTCTAGATTCTGATTATTTGACTGTAAAAAAGGTTGTTTTGAATCTTTTTAGTGATCTTTTAAATGAAGTTAAGACAGAAGAATCCCTAAAGGATTTTAAAACTCAGCTTCAGGAAATGCTTCAAAAGAAAGGCTATGATCTTCCAAAATACGAACTAATACAAACTAAGGGCAAAGATCATAACGCTGTCTTTTATGTCAGTTGTCATGTTGAGGCGCTAAAAATTAAGGTAGAAAAAAATGCCAAAAGTATTAAGAGGGCTGAGCAGGCTTGTGCCCAGTCAATTTTAGAAGAGATTAATACTTAATGAGTTTTCAGTCAGGCTCAATCGCAATTGTAGGTCGTCCAAATGTTGGGAAATCAACACTCGTGAATGAGTTAATTGGTCAAAAGTTATCGATTACCTCTCATCGTCCCCAAACAACTAGGCACCGTATCAATGCAATTGACACCCAAAAGTCATATCAAATGGTCTTTGTTGATACTCCAGGAATTCATATTGGTAATAATAAAGCCATCAATTCATATATGAATAGAGCGGCAAGCTCAAGCTTTAGCGACGTTGATATAATCATATGGATTGTTGAAGTATTTAAATGGACGAAAGAAGATTCAAGAGTTTTGGACCATCTTAGTAAGGTCAATATTCCAGTTTTGTTGTGCATTAATAAGATCGATAAAGCAAGCACAGTTGAAAAAATACTCCCTTTTCTTGAGTCATTAGGCGAAAAATTTCAAGCAGATGAAGTCTTTCCCATTTCAGCTTTTGACCGCTCAGATGTTAAAAAATTGAGAAAATTAATACTCAAATATTTGCCTGAGCAAGAGGCAATTTATGATGCAGATTACATAACGGATCGATCTCAAAAATTTGTAATCTCTGAATTTATTCGTGAAAAGCTGATGAGAAACTTATCAAATGAGCTGCCATACGAAATTACTGTTGAAATTGAAAAATTTGAACTCGATGGTAAGCTCTATAGAATAGCTGCACGTATTTTTGTTGATAAGGCCTCTCAAAAAAGTATTGTCATTGGTCAGAATGGAGACATGCTTAAGAAAATTGGTCAGGAGTCAAGACAATCAATTGAGGGTTTTTTAGAGGCAAAAGTGTTTTTAGAGTTATGGGTCAAAGTCAGACAGGGATGGTCTGATGACAAGAGAGCCTTAGCATCTCTAGGCTATGACTAAAATCGAGAATACGCCAGCTTTTTTAATTCATCGCAGGATGTATCAGGGGAGTTCTCTTTTGTTGGATTTCTTTACAAAAGACTTCGGTAGATTGAGATTAATTGCTAGAGGCGCTAGAAAAAGTAAAACATCACTGCAAATGTTCCAGTGTTTAAGTATCTCATTTAAAGGTAGGGGTGAGCTAAAAAGCCTTTCACAGTGGGAAATAACCGATCAGCCGAGGAGAATACTAGGAGATGACTTAATTCTAGCAATGTATGCTAACGAACTTATCCTTAGATTACTCCCAGAAAGTGATGAATATTCAAAGACTTTTAGCTCTTATTGGGCTTTCTTATCAAATCTAATTGATTTAGACTCAAGTGAAAAGGAATTTGCGCTTCGAAACTTTGAAAATCAAATGCTAGAGGATTTGGGCTATGGTTTAGACTTTGGGTTTGATATTAATGGTGAGCCAATCAATAAAGAGTTTCAATACGATTTCAATGAGCTCCAAGGCTTTGAAATAAAAAATAATGGGGCTATGCCGGGAAAAACTCTCCTCAATCTTTCAAAACGTGTAACAATTACTGATGCAATTGAGCTAAGTTTTCTAAAAAAAATGAATCGTAAAAGATTAAAATCACTCCTTGGTGACAAACCACTCAAAAGTAAAGAGTTGTTTTTTGTGAAATAGGAAATTTTATGAGTATATTTTTAGGTGTTAATATCGACCACATAGCCACCCTAAGACAAGCTAGGGGCACAAAATATCCCAGCTTGATTGAGGCAGCCAGAATTTGTGAAGAATCTGGTGCAGACAGTATTACGCTTCATTTAAGGGAGGATAGAAGACACATACAGGATGATGATGTTGAGGCATTAAAGCAATCACTTACTTCAAAAATGAATCTTGAAATGGCGGCCACGGATGAGATGCTCAAAATTGCTACTAATATTTCTCCTGAAGACTGCTGCCTTGTGCCAGAAAAAAGACAAGAACTCAC
>CABXDP010000035.1 GCA_902511025.1 uncultured Gammaproteobacteria bacterium
TCTAAAATATTATCTGACAATAGAGTTTCAAGGGATGAAACATCAGACTGAATCTCCGCTTTTTCTGGACCATCGCCTAAGAGAGAGTCTCTGAGTCTTTCAAACTCAACTTTAATGTTTTCTGCAGTTCTTTGATGAAAGAGATTGTAGCTTAATTCTGACATATTTTTAACTATTATAATTTTAATTAAATTTTCTTTCTTGCTCTAAAGTCCACTGCCTAATTTGCTCAGTAACTTCAGAAGGCTTTAAGCTGGATTGAGAGATTGCCTTGCCAATAACCAAGGTAATTTCTCCAGGTTGTTTAATGAAAGCACCCTTTGCCCATAGTTTACCTGCGTTGTGATAAACAGGCACAATACTATACCCAGTTTTCTTTGCTATGGCGCTACCACCATTTTGATATGCACCTAGTTGTTTATAGGGCTGTCTTGTACCCTCAGGATAAATAACAATAGATATTCCTCTCTTTAACCTATCTGAGCCTTGTCTGATAACTCTTTTAATAGCATTTAACTTATCTCCACGATTGATGATAATTGGATTCAGAAGAGCTAAGCTCCATCCAAAGACTGGTAGCCACAATAACTCACGCTTTAATACCCAAGTGTGAGCTGGAAAAATAGTCTGAAAGGCTAGTGTCTCCCAAGTAGACTGATGATTTGAGATAATGATGCAAGGTTCTTGCAAAATATTTTCTCCCCCCACGACCTTCGTTTTGATATTCAGAGTTACTTTCAGCCACCAAATACAAAAAATAGCCCACTGCGAGAGGAATTTTTGACGAGTAGAATAATTTGTGAAGATGAGAAATAAGCCAAGAAAAGAGATCAAAATTAAACTAATAATTGAGCCAACAAAGTACAATAGTGATCTTAAAAGTAACATGGCTTATAGAAGTCTAAGCGTTATAATTTAAATAAAATTTTACTAACTTTAGTGCTCACTGTTATATCTATTTTATGAATGCAGCAAAACAATTTCATATTTTTCAACTAATAAGCCCTCGATGAATCTTTTAATCGGCATTATTTCTTTGTTGCTAGGAGCAGGAATTAGCTTCTATATTTTCAATAAAAGGCTTTTTATCGCTTCTCAGAAAAATATTCAGCTAGAGACAAAACTGGAAGAAAAAGAAAAGAATTATGCTGAAAAGCTTCAACTAGTAGAGCATCTTAAAAATCAGGTTAATAATGAATTTAAAACTATAGCATCAGACATTTTAAAGAATGATCGGGATAAACTAAAAGTAGATAATTCTGACCTATTGACGCCCCTTCAGACTCAGCTCAAAAGTTTTAGGGAGAGAATCGAAACCATTACTAAGGAGCAGGTTGAGGAAAGAACAACGCTCAAAGAGCAAATCAAATCGCTACATGAGGCAAATATCGAAACTCAACAATCAGCAAAAAATTTAACCGAGGCCCTTACCTATGATAATAAAATTCAAGGCGACTGGGGAGAGGAAATTTTAAGCTCTCTGCTCTCAAGTTATGGGTTTCAGGAGGGTGTAGAGTTTGACCTTCAAAAGCAGTACAAAAATGAGATGGGAGAAAAATTCAAACCCGACGTGATCCTTCATCTCCCTGAGGGAAAGGACGTTGTAATTGATTCGAAGGTTTCTTTAAAAGATTATGTAGATTATGTAGCTGATCAAACGAATGAGTTGGCTCTGAAAAAACACATAACCTCAATCGAAAATCAGATTAAAAATATTAGTATTAAGGAGTACGAAAATCTCGAAGGTGTTAGAAGTCTAGATTTCATTTTTGTATTTATTCCAATTGAAGGAGCGTTATTGCTTGCGCTTCAGCAGAAGCACAGTTTGTTTGATGATGCACTTAAGAAAAATATAATGCTCGTTTCACCCTCAATGCTTAGTATGAGCTTAAAAACTGTGAACTTTATGTGGCAAACTGACAAGCAAAATAAAAATGCGGATGAGATTGCCAGGCAAGCAGCAGGAATGTATGACAAGCTGGCTTTGTTTGTTGAGGATCTTGACAAGATTGAGAATCAGCTTGAAAAGACTAAAGAAGGCTTTATTAGCGCAAGAAATAAACTATCTACCGGTAAAGGGAATTTGATTAGCAGGGCTGAGAGACTCAAGGCACTAGGAGTAAAGTCAAATAAGGAAATTACCGAATGATAATTGAAAAAGAATACTCTATTAACGAGGATGAATTTAAAGACAAGGTTGTTTTAGTCACTGGAGCAAATAGGGGTTTTGGCTTGGCAGTTACAATGGATCTTGCTAGAGCTGGTGCTACGGTCATCATGCTGGGAAGAGACCTAGGTTCACTAGAGTATGCTTACGATGCAGTAGTGGATGCTGGACTGACTGAGCCAATGCTATACCCTCTCGATTTAGAAGGCGCAACTCCTGAAAATTATCAAGAGCTTCAAGATAACCTTCTCAATCAGTTTGGAAAGCTTGATGGGCTGGTCCATAATGCCTCAATTTTGGGCACTCAAATGCCAATAGAGCAGTACGATATTAAATTGTGGTATTCAACGTTGCAAATTAATCTCAGTGCTCCTTTTATGCTCACTCAGTTTCTGATTCCTGCCCTTTTAAAATCGGATGATGCAAGAGTCATTTTTATGTCTTCAACTGTTGGTAGAGAGGCTAGGGCATACTGGGGTGCTTATAGTGTCAGTAAGTTTGGAATTGAAGGGTTTGCAAAAACCCTCTCTGAGGAGCTTGAAAAAACTAAGATTAGTGTCAATACAGTAAACCCTGGAAAGATGAGAACAGAGATGCGAAGAGCGGCTTATCCTGCTGAGGACTCTTCTACTGTTCCATTGCCAGAGGAAAAAAGCCAAGCAATTGCTTTTTTGTTATCCAGCTCAAGTCCAAAGATTAATGGAGAGCAGTTGACAATTTCGGATTGACTTACCTTTGAAGATCTGGGCTCAGGTGCGGGTGAATTTTCTTTAGAATTTGTTTGAAAACATCAGTGTTACCAGCAACAACATTCCCCGTTTCCATGTATTGATCTCTTCCAGAAAAATCACCTATAAACCCTCCAGCCTCCTTAACCATTAGAGCGCCAGCAGCCATATCCCATGAGTTGAGTCCAATCTCCCAAAAGCCATCGAGTCTACCTGCAGCTAAATAGGCAAGATCTAATGCAGCAGCCCCAGCTCTTCTAATTCCTGAAACGTGGGGATGAATTGCTCTAAAAGTTTCAATATAACAATCTAAGTGCTGTGGATGTTTAAAGGGAAAGCCTGTTCCAATAAGAGTATCCTTTAGGCCATTGGTTGAGGTTACACGAATCCTTTCATTGTTTAGATAGGCACCTTCACCCTTAGATGCGGTGAACAGCTCCTCTTTGAATGGATCATAAATCACAGCATGAGAGGTAATTCCTTTTTCAACTAGTGCAATTGATACAGCATACTGAGGAAAACCATGAAGGTAATTCGTGGTTCCATCTAATGGGTCAATAATCCATTGATAGTCGCTATCACCTATCATATTTCCACTCTCTTCTCCAAGGATAGAGTGCTGAGGGAAAGCCTTCTTAATTTCTTTTATGATTGCGCTTTCAGCAGTTTTATCAACCTCAGATACGAAGTCATTTTCAGATTTATTTTCTATAGTTAATAAATCGACTTGATTGTGATACCTTAAAATAATATCACCAGCTGCTCTGGCAGCTCTAACTGCAATATTAACGGTAGGATGCATCGTAAATGAGCCGAACAAATAAAGAAGCGAATTATACCTTGACGAATTTTAATAAAGTAAGGATTGTCATGGTCAATACGACTGAGCCAGGGAATATTGGAGCTGCAGCTAGGGCAATGAAAAATATGATGTTAAGTCAGCTCTATCTTGTATCACCATCAAACTATCCCTCTGCAGCTGCAACCGCAAGAGCAAGTGGAGCAGATGATGTGCTTGCGAATGCTACAATCTGCTCGTCTCTTGATGAAGCGTTGAATGGCGTTAGTTTGGTAATTGGAGCTAGCGCTCGTCAGCGAAATATCAAATGGAGACAGTTAAATGTAATTGAGACATGTAATGAAATTCAGTCTACATTTGTGGCAAATAAAAGAGATGTGGCAGTAGTCTTTGGAACTGAGAACTCTGGACTAACAAATGAAGAGTTGGACCTTTGCTCAATCTTAATGACCATTCCTGGAAACCCTGAATATTTTTCTTTAAATGTTGCATCAGCTATTCAAGTGTTTGCTTATCAGAACTTTGTTGCTAACGTCGATGGAAAATTTGATAATTCCCCAAATGAGATAGCAAGCTTTGATGATTTAAATGGTTTTTATAAACATTTAGAGCAGGCTTTGGAGCATATTGATTATTTTGACTCAAAAAAACCTAAAAGCATACTTATGAGGCGTCTTAGGAGATTGTTTGGAAGAAGTGTTCCTGAAAAAGAAGAGGTTGCTATATTAAGAGGAATTCTCAATAAGATTAATCCTTACAAGCCATAAATAAAAAAAGCCCGAAAAACGGGCTTTTTTAGAAGAATCAATGGTCTTTAGCCTAGCATTAGTTTATTCATTCTCTTCACAAACTCTGCGGGCTCCTTGATTTGGCCACCTTCACTGAGAACAGCTTGGTCAAACAGCACCTTTACAATGTCATCATCAATCTTTGTTTTGAGTTTCATAACCAGTGGGTGATTTGGGTTGATCTCAAGAATTGGTTTTGTCTCTGGAACGTCTTGTCCGAGTGACTTCATAATTCTCTCCATGTTACCGCCTAGCTCATTTTCATCTGCAACTAGACAAGAAGGCGATTCACTCAATCGACTTGAAACCTTGACTTCTTTAACCTGGTTATCAAGAATTTCTTGCGCCTTAGAGATAACTTTTTCATAATCTTTGACTGTCTTTTCTTTTTTCTTCTTGTCTTCTTTTGAGTCAAGGTCATCCAGATCTCCCTTGGCAATAGATTTTAAAGAAAGCTCTTCAAATTCTCCAAAGTTAGCCACTAGCCACTCATCAACTCTGTCTGAAAGCAATAAGACCTCAATATCTTTTTGCTTGAAAATCTCAAGATGCGGAGATCCTTTTGCAGCATCATAGTTATCAGCAGTCACATAGTAAATATTTTTTTGATCTTTGTTCATTCGACCGATGTAGTCTTTAAGGGAGACCGTTTGGTCTAAAGAATCAGTTGCAGTAGATGAGAACCTTAAGAGATTTGAGATTTTATCTTTATTTGCAAAATCCTCAACGACTCCTTCTTTAATAACCATTCCAAACTCATTCCAGAAAGCTGCATAGTCTTCTGGCTTGTTTTTAGACATCTTTTCAAGCTCTGAAAGGATTCTCTTCACAGAAGCTTTTTTAATCGTGTCAACAACTTTACTGCCTTGAAGAATTTCCCTAGAGACGTTCAGTGATAGATCTGCAGTATCGATGACACCTTTAATGAATCGAAGGTATTGTGGAAGAAGCTCTTCATTACCCTCCATTATAAAAACTCTCTTAGCGTAAAGTTTCACGCCACCTTTTCTTTTAGGCTCCCACATATCAAAGGGTGCTTTTTTTGGAATAAATAAAAGAGAGGTGTAATCCAGTTTGCCTTCCACTCTATTGTGGATTTGAGTTAACGGCCCATCAAAATCATACGTTAGCGATTTGTAGAATTCGTCATAGTCACTTTGAGAGAGTTCCTTTTTATCTTGCATCCAAAAAGCTGTTGCCTTGTTTATTGTTTCATAAACAATCTCAGTTTCATCTTCCTCAGAAGGTTTGACCATCATAATAGGGACTGTAATGTGATCAGAGTACTTTGATACAATTCCACGAAGACGAAAGCCATCTAAAAACTCACTTTCAGCTTTCTTGACATCAAGTATCACAGTAGTCCCATAATCCTCAAGTTCAACAGCCTCAATTGAATATTCACCTTTACCTTTAGAGGTCCATTTTGTTCCATTTGCTTTATCATCTCCTGCTTTTCTGCTGAGAAGGGTAACCGTATTTGAAACTATAAATGCAGAATAGAAGCCAACACCAAATTGACCAATTAGGTTGGAGTCTTGGGTTTGATTTTTATCTAAGCTCTCAAGGTACTTTCTTGTGCCAGAATTAGCAATGGTTCCAATATTTTCCATGACCTCATCTTGAGTCATACCAATACCATTATCTCGAATCGTTATAGTGCCTGCATCTTTATCAACATCGATATGGATGCTTGGCTCTTGCTTTCCTTCCAACAACTTTTCATTTGACAATGACTCAAACTTTAGCTTATCGATTGCATCTGAAGCATTCGAAACAAGCTCTCTGAGAAAAATCTCTTTATTAGAATAAAGAGAATGAATCATCAAATTAAGAAGCTGAGAAACTTCAGTTTGAAATTCATGTGTTTGTTTTTTACTCATTCAAAATCCCCTATCGTTTAACGTATAAAATGTAAAGATATGGTCAATAACGAAAAAAACAAGTACGAAAACGTAATTTTAACGAAACAAATTGAAGATTTTGTT
>CABXDP010000036.1 GCA_902511025.1 uncultured Gammaproteobacteria bacterium
AAAGCAACTCCTAAAAAGAAAACAGTGAGTGTTACGTTAGTTAAAAGTTTTTACGGAAGATTACCTAAACATCGTTCAACTATAACTGGTCTAGGTTTAAAAAGAATCAACCATACTGTTGAGCTTGAAGACACTCCAGAAGTAAGAGGTATGATCAACAAGGTTTCTTACCTATTAAAAGTTGAGGGTTAAAAAATGAATTTAAATACATTAAAGCCTGCATTAGGTGAAAAGACTCTAAGAAAACGTGTTGGAAGAGGCATGGGTTCAGGAATGGGTAAAACCGCTGGTAGAGGCCATAAAGGTCAAAAATCACGTTCGGGTGGATTCACAAAGATTGGTTTTGAGGGTGGTCAAATGCCACTTCAAAGAAGATTACCTAAAGTAGGATTTACATCACGAGTTTCATTAATTACTTCACAGGTAACTTTATCTCAACTAGATAAATTGTCTGAGAAAGAGATTACTATTGATGTACTAAAAAAACATAATCTTGTTACTAAAAACATTTCAAGAGTTAAGGTTATGCTCTCTGGCGAGATTAATCGTCCAATCAATTTGGTTGGAATTAAGCCTACTAAAGGTGCTAAAGCAGCAATTGAGGCTGCAAAAGGAACTATAAGCGAGTAATTCATGAGTGAAGATCTACTAAAACGCATCCTTTACCTAATCGGTGCTCTGATTGTTTTTAGACTGGGAACACATATTGTGATTCCTTTCATATCTCAGACTGCGCTTGCATCTCTTGTTGAAGATAACAGAACTGGTATTTTGGGGATGATGAATATGTTCTCTGGTGGCGCACTAGAGAGGCTATCAATCTTCACCCTTGGGATTATGCCCTATATCTCCTCTTCAATCATCATGAACCTGATGACATCTGTTGTTCCAAGATTTGAACAGCTTAAGAAAGAAGGTGAGCGAGGTAGAAGAACAATTACACAGTACACTCGTATGGGAACTGTTCTTTTGGCAGTTTTCCAGTCTTATGGTATTTCAATTGCACTCCAGTCTCAAATGGGCGGTGGAGTTGCGTTAGTCACAAACCCTGGATTGACCTTTAGTTTTGTAACAGTGGTGACTTTAACTACTGGCACACTATTCTTAATGTGGCTAGGTGAGCAAATTAGTGAAAAAGGTATTGGTAATGGTATCTCTATGATTATTTTTGCAGGTATCGTTGCTGGTTTGCCAGCTTCATTTGGCAATACATTGAGTATGGTAGGCACAGGTGAATTAAGCGTCTTTACTGTTATAGTTATGCTCATAATGGTGGTTTTGGTAATGGCTTTTGTAGTCTTCATGGAGCGAGGTCAGAGAAGAATTGCTGTTAACTATGCTAAACGTCAGCAAGGTAGAAAGATGGTTGGTGGACAGACTTCATATTTGCCTCTTAAGATAAATATGGCTGGAGTTATACCTCCAATTTTTGCATCGAGTATTATTCTTTTTCCAGCTACATTAGGCGGTTGGTTCTCTCAGTCAGAGGGGATGGGTTGGTTAGCAGATATTACTTCAAGCATTTCACCTGGACAGCCGTTATATATTATGTTTTATGGTGCTGCTATTATCTTCTTTACTTTCTTTTATACAGCGCTTACATTCAACGCAAAGGATACAGCAGACAACCTGCGTAAGTCTGGCGGTTTTATTCCAGGCATAAGACCAGGACAGCATTCAGCCGATTATATTGATGCCGTAACTTCAAGATTGACAGCAGTAGGTGCTATTTATATTACAGCGGTATGTTTACTGCCTGAGTTCTTAATTTTATACTGGAATGTTCCTTTCTATTTTGGTGGAACAAGCCTTCTAATTATTGTTGTAGTGGTTATGGATTTTATTGCCCAAGCTCAATCTCATATGATGTCAAATCAATATGAAGGTTTAATGCGTAAGGCAAATTTAAAGTAAGGGTACGTTATGAAAGTAAGAGCATCAGTTAAAAAGATTTGTAAAGATTGCAAAATTATTAAGAGACATGGAGTTATCCGTGTCATCTGTAAAGAGCCACGTCATAAGCAAAGGCAGGGCTAATTTCATTGACAGGGCTTAATTTACAAAGTAAAATTGCACGATTTTTCAGCTTTAAAAAATTGAGTGGAATAACTGCTCAAAATTATTATTTATTTGAGGTATAGGGAAAGTATATGGCACGTATTGCAGGAATAAATATTCCAACAAATAAGCATATTGTGATTGGCTTACAGTCTATTTTTGGTATTGGTGAAACTAGATCTAAGTTGATATGTGAATCATTGAAATTAGACCCAAGTACAAAGGTCTCTTCTCTTACTGAAGATCAGCTAGACTCGATCCGTGATGCGGTTTCAAAGTATGAGGTTGAAGGTGACCTAAGACGTGAAGTTGCAATGAGTATAAAGCGCCTTAGAGATTTAGGTTGCTATCGTGGAATTAGACACAGAAAGGGATTGCCTTTACGTGGTCAGAGAACTAAAACAAACGCAAGAACCAGAAAAGGTCCGCGTCGTCTAATTAAATAAAAAGGCATAAGATATTATGGCAAAAGAGCAAGCTTCTAAGAAGAAATCAAAAAAAATCGTCTCAGACGGTATTGCGCATATACACGCAACTTTTAATAATACTATTGTGATGATTACTGATCGACATGGTAATACCATTTGCTGGGCTACTTCTGGAGGCGCTGGCTTTAGAGGCTCAAGAAAGTCTACTCCATTTGCAGCACAAGTAGCTGCAGGAAATTGTGGAGAAAAGGCACAGGCTTTTGGAATGAAAAATCTTGAAGTTAGAGTTAAAGGGCCTGGTCCAGGTCGTGATTCTGCAATTCGAGGACTGAACGCACAAGGTTTAAAAATTCAATCAATAACAGATGTGACGCCAATACCTCATAACGGTTGCCGTCCTTCTAAGAAAAGAAGAGTATAAGGATAAATTATGGCAAGATATACTGGTCCTACATGTAAATTAGCACGTCGTGAGGGTGTTGACTTAGAGCTTAAGAGTGGAATTCGCTCTATTGATTCAAAATGTAAATTAACCCAACTTCCTGGAATGCACGGTGCAAATGCTCGTCGTCAAAAAGGAAGTGAATACGGTCTTCAGCTTAGAGAGAAGCAAAAAGTTAGACGTATTTATGGCATCTTAGAAAAGCAGTTTAGTCTTTACTATAAGAAAGCAAGCTCAAGAAAAGGCCCTACTGGTGAAAACCTTTTGTCACTCCTTGAATGCCGTTTAGACAATGTTGTATACAGAATGGGATTTGCTTCAACTCGTGCTGAGGCTAGACAACTAGTTTCTCATAAGTCAATTTTAGTGAATGGAAAGGTTGTAAATATTCCTTCTTTTCAAGTCAGTGCAAATGATGAAATTTCAGTAAGAGAAAAAGCGAAAAAACAAAGCCGAATTCAGCTTGCAGTTGAAATCTCTGGTCAAAATGGAGTAGCTGAATGGGTCGATGTTGATAATAAAGCATTGAAAGGTGTTTTTAAGAACGTACCAGCGCGCGATGAATTATCTTCTGATATTTCAGAGCAATTGATCGTGGAACTATATTCTAAATAGGAATTAAATATGCAAGGAAGTGCAAGAGATTTTTTAAAACCAAAACTAGTAGATTCTGTTGAAATATCTAAGAATGAATATCGTGTTGTTCTTGAGCCTTTTGAGCGTGGATTTGGCCATACTCTAGGTAATTCAATTAGAAGAACATTATTATCGTCTATGGTTGGCTCTGCTATTACAGAGGTTGCTATCGATGGTGTTATGCATGAATTCTCAACTATTGAAAGTGTTCAAGAAGATGTACTTGATATACTTCTTAACCTGAAAGAGGCTTCAATTGGACTTAATGCAAGTGACAGTGCGACTGTCATCATTGAAAAAGAAGGCCCATGTGAGCTTACGGTTGCAGACATTGAGGCTAATGGAACAGACGTATCAGTTTTTAATCCTGAAAAAGTAATTGCTACGGTAAATGAAGGCGGTAAAATCAGAATGACACTAGGTATTGGAACGGGTGTTGGTTATGATGTTGCTGTAGCGAGATCAGTTGATTCTGAAACTATTGGCAGTATCCAATTAGATGCTAGCTTTTCACCAATCAAAAGAGTTAGTTTTACAGTTGAAGCAGCCAGGGTAGAGCAAAAGGTTAATCTTGATAGACTCAATATAGTTATCGAGACTAATGGTTCAGTAGACGCTGAAGAAGCTGTTAAAAGAGCTGCTACTATTCTTCAAGATCAGCTTTCATCTTTTGTAGAGTTAGAGCCTGTAATTGAAGAAGAGCCTCAACCAACCTCTGATGATTTCCCTCCAATGTATCTTTCTGCAGTTGATGAACTTGAGCTCACAGTGCGTTCAGCAAACTGCCTTAAAGCTGAGCAAATATATTATATAGGCGATTTAATACAAAAATCAGAGCAGGATTTATTGAGAACACCTAACTTAGGACGTAAGTCGCTAAATGAAATTAAAGAAGTATTAACTGAGAAGAACTTAGAGCTTGGTACTGAAATTGAAAACTGGCCGCCAGTTGACTTAATGAGTGAATAAGGATATACGATGAGACACAGAAAGTCAGGAAGACAACTAAATAGAAATGCATCGCACAGAAAAGCTATGTTTAAGAATATGGCTAATTCATTGATTTTGCATGAAACAATTAAAACTACATTACCAAAAGCTAAAGAGCTTAGACGTGTAATTGAACCTCTTATTACAAGAGCCAAGGCTGATAGTGTTGCAAATCGTCGTCACATCTTCTCGAAGTTAAGAGATGATGCTATGGTTGCTAAACTGTTTACTCAAGTTGGTCCTTTCTATAAAGATCGACCTGGCGGTTATGTCCGTATATTAAAAGCAGGTTTTCGTACAGGTGACAAAGCTCCAATGGCTTTAGTTCAATTAGTAGACTTTGAAGGAGAAGAAGAAGTTTTAGTAGAGGCACCAAAGAAAGAAGCTAAAGCTGCGGCACCAAAGAAAGAAGCTAAAGCTGCGGCACCAAAGAAAGAAGCTAAAGCTGCAAAAAAAGAATCTTAAAGGAACCAATATATGCCAGCAATTAAAGTAAGAGAGAATGAACCGTTTGATATTGCACTTCGTCGTTTTAGACGTTTATGTGACAGAGCAGGTGTTATTACTGATGTAAGAAAAAAAGAATTTTTCGAAAAACCGACATGGGTCAATAAGCGTAAAAAAGCTGCCAAAAGAACAGTTCCCATACGAGTGTACTGTGTAATTGTTCTTCTACCTCGCTCACCTTCTTTCTTAAGCTGTTCAAATCTTGGAACAACAGATGTCATCAGGTTCATGATGATTGAAGAGGAGATATAGGGCATAATCCCAAGGGTGAAGATTGATAGCCTCTCTAGTGCGCCACCAGAGAACATATTCATCATCCCCAAAATACCAGTTCTGTTATCTTCAACAAGAGATGCAAGCGCAGTCTGAGATATGAAAGGAATCACAATATGTGTTCCCAGTCTAAAAACAATCAGAGCACCGATTAGGTAAAGGATGCGTTTTAGTAGATCTTCACTCATGAATTACTCGCTTATAGTTCCTTTTGCAGCCTCAATTGCTGCTTTAGCACCTTTAGTAGGCTTAATTCCAACCAAATTGATTGGACGATTAATCTCGCCAGAGAGCATAACCTTAACTCTTGAAATGTTTTTAGTAACAAGATTATGTTTTTTTAGTACATCAATAGTAATCTCTTTCTCAGACAATTTATCTAGTTGAGATAAAGTTACCTGTGAAGTAATTAATGAAACTCGTGATGTAAATCCTACTTTAGGTAATCTTCTTTGAAGTGGCATTTGACCACCCTCAAAACCAATCTTTGTGAATCCACCCGAACGTGATTTTTGACCTTTATGGCCTCTACCAGCGGTTTTACCCATTCCTGAACCCATGCCTCTTCCAACACGTTTTCTTAGAGTCTTTTCACCTAATGCAGGCTTTAATGTATTTAAATTCATTTTTTAACCCTCAACTTTTAATAGGTAAGAAACCTTGTTGATCATACCTCTTACTTCTGGAGTGTCTTCAAGCTCAACAGTATGGTTGATTCTTTTTAAACCTAGACCAGTTATAGTTGAACGATGTTTAGGTAATCTTCCGTAAAAACTTTTAACTAACGTAACACTCACTGTTTTCTTTTTAGGAGTTGCTTT
>CABXDP010000037.1 GCA_902511025.1 uncultured Gammaproteobacteria bacterium
CCAGGGAAGCTTGGAGAAGTTCTGCCTGGTCGCTCATTATAAACAACATCATCACCGAGCAACCTAAAGGATAGGGTTCTACTCATCTTTATGTCTTTGTTTGCATTAGCGCCATGAACCGTCTTGAAATTAAATGCAATGACATCACCGGGCTCTGTCTCCCATTCTTTTATTTCATATCCATCGCTGTCTGGCATATCCATAAATGCATTACTATCCTCATAAAAGCTTTCATTGTTAGACCAGCTAGTAGGACGTATTTCTTTATTTAAAAGGTGGCTTCCAGCTAGTGATCTCAATGAAACATTCTTTTGTCTTGACTCTAATGGCAACCAAAAGCTGATGGTCTGATGACCCTTAACGCAATAATATGGGATGTCTTGATGCCACGGCGTAGGTACTCCAGAGTTTGCCTCTTTATAAAAAAAGTGGTCATGAAAAAACTGCACAGATTTAGATTCCATTAAATTAGAGGCAATCGATGCTAGATTTGAGTTAAATATAAAATCTGTATATTCAGGAATACGCCTCCAATTACAAAAATCCTCTAAAAATTGGCCTTGATATTTTTCATTTTGGTGAACCAAGGATCGCTCACTTGGGTTATTGAGATGAAAATCAGCGCCATTAGCTAATATATCAATCCACTCTTTGAAAACTCCACGAAGAATAACAACGCCATCCTCTCTAAAACTTTGAACATCAGATTGTTTGATTAATAACGCCATTAGTCTAAAGTGGTTTTTTTGTGCAAGTTTGATATAGCTTAGATAATATCTAATTTCTCAAACCAAAACGAAACATTTTATAATTTATACTCTCTTAAAGAAACGATAAAAACACCTGTATTATTAACCTAAATTTTTAATCTACACGCCCACCAATGAAGCTAATTTCAGACACCTTTACTATCAAAAAAATTCCTAAAGTGGTCTGGAGCTCTGACGACTCTTTTAACTTAAAACCAAAACCCTTAACCTTCATCTTTCTAGTTTTTGGATTATTTTTGTTTGGATTGGGAGAGAGCCTTCTCATAACCAGTGGGGCTGGTGTTGGGCCCTACACCGTTCTTGCACAAGGAATTTCAAACCTTACTGACTGGTCTTTGGGTCTCTCTACATTTGTAATCAGTATTTTTGTTCTGATGTTGTGGATACCATTGAAACAAAAACCTGGAATGGGAACAATATTAAATGCCTTTATTATCGCACTGACAATTGAGTTTTCAGTTTATTTTTTGCCATATCCTGAATACTATCCACTTAAAGTATTACAAGTAATTATTGGCGTATTGACTATTGGGGTTGGGAGTGGGTTTTATTTAATTTGTAATCTTGGAGCAGGCCCTAGGGACGGCCTAATGATTGGACTCCAAAAGGTCACCAATAGGCCAATTTATTCTATTCGAACTGCGATTGAGGTTAGTGTGGTCGTTTTAGGCTCAATATGTCTTTTGAATAATTTAGATAAACTATTGGGAGAAGTTGTTGGACTTGGAACAGTAATATTTGCTCTGGGCATTGGGCCTTCAGTTGCTCTAGGTATTACGATTGTGGGAAAGCTCTCTAAACAGGTATAACTATTCAAGCAATCGATTAGGTGACGTAATTTCTGACCTTAAAATTTGATGAGTCCCACTCATTAGACTGCATAATTTTTTTAAGGCACATGATTGCATTCCAAACATCTTCGTACCTCATATAAAGAGGTGAAATCCCAAACCTCAAAATGTTGGGCTCACGATAATCTCCGATAACACCTCTTGAGATTAATGACTGCATAATCGGGTAGGCATTTTCGTGCATATATGAAATCTGACTGCCTCTAATACTGCCATCATTTGGAGAATATAATATGAACGCAAATTCCCCACACTCTTGGTTAATAAGCTCAATAAATACCTCAGAGAGATGAATACTTTTTTCTCGAACTTGTTCCATAGATATACCATCAAAGACATCAAGTCCACTCTCAACCGCTTTATAAGCAAGAATCGATGGCGTCCCACAGATGAATTTATTAATATTATTTGCAGCTTTGTATTTACTATCAAAAGCAAACGGATCACTATGCCCAAGCCAGCCTGATAATGGCTGAGTTACTTGCTCAATTAAATCACTATGAACATACAAAAATCCCGGCGCTCCTGGCCCCCCATTAAGGTGCTTGTAGGTACAGCCAACTGCAAAATCTACTCCGATATCATGCAAATCCATTGGCATCACACCAACACTATGACTTAGATCCCAGACAACGAGTGCTCCTTTATTGTGAGCATATTCAGTAATTTTTTTCATATCACTAATTCGACCAGTTTTATAGTTAATATGAGAAAGCATCACAACCGCAGTGGATGAATCTATGTATTTTTCAATATCATTGTCATCACCTTCAATTAGTTCACACTCATACTGATTATTTGAAATTCCATTAACACCCTCAAGAATGTAGAGATCAGATGGAAAATTTGTTGATTCACTTAGAATTTTTTTTCTATTATCATTAAGCCTCAAAGCTGAAGTAAGCACCTTAAATAAATTAATGGAAGTGCTATCAACTACGATAACTTCTCCAGCCTTAGCTCCAAGAAGTGGGGCAATTTTGTTACCCAATGTTTGTGGCAAGTTAATCCAATTAGCCTTATTCCAACTACTAATTAAGTCGCTTCCCCACTCCTCATTAATGGTTTTGTTGAGATGATTTAGAGTTTTTTTTGGGACAGGGCCCAATGAGTTTCCATCAAAATAAATTGTATTTTTTGGAAGACAGAACGCTTCTCGATATTCTGAGAGTGGGTCTTGCTGATCCAGACTCTTTAAATCGTCAAGTTTAAGTGTTTTCATTTAGGCTTAATTATTGAATTCTCAATAAAATTATAATCTATATAAAAAAAATCAAAGATCATTCAACAGGCCCCAAAAGCGATAAAATTAAATGATGGATAAAATTATTGTTCAAACTGAGGACTTTGACCTAACAACTGAAGTTGAGTTAATCAAGTCAACTAGCTCCAGCATAGGTGCAGTAGTTAGTTTTATTGGAACCGTTCGAGATTTGACAGGTGAATCTCTAGTATCCTTAAGCTTAGAGCACTATCCAGGGATGACAGAAAAATCACTTTCATCAATTGCTGACAAAGCAAGGAACAAATGGGAAATTGATTCTATTACGATTATTCATCGCGTTGGGACTCTGGGCATTGGTGATCAAATAGTTTTGGTCATAACCTCAAGCCAACATCGACAAGCAGCCTTTGATTCATGTAACTACATCATGGATTTTCTAAAAACTGATGCCCCATTCTGGAAAAAAGAGGTTTCAGATAAGGAAGAAAAATGGGTTGGCAAAAGAGAAAGTGATGAAGAACAAAAAAAACGCTGGCGAGGTTAAAACTCCATATCTTCTATGCTATTAAGATTAGTTAAAACCTCCAAACGATCAGATACATCAACCCTTTCTATGTTCTGTTGGCGATACCAATGAGCCATTTTGCGACCCCCATCATCAAGAAAATAATCAAGGCTTTTACTGAGGCTTGACCTCATCAAAGCGAACGTTGCGTGCATGATTGAGCCGTCATGCGCTACACAAATATCAGCATCTTTTTGTTCCATTTTATTTATTAAATCATCAATGAGTTCCGAATCAATTAGGGGGCAGTCACATGGAAGAACAAGGAGATAATGAGTTGAGCAAACCTTTAACGCCTTTGAAATTCCAGCAAGGGGTCCTTGGAAGTCCAATAAATCATCTGAAATGACCTCTCCATAGGTTGCGTAAGCATCAAAACTTCTATTCGCACTAATATATACCTTGTCCACTCTTGATTCTATAACGTTTGCAACATGAGCTACCAAAGGTAGTCCTCGAAATTCTACCAAACCCTTGTCCACTCCATTCATTCTTAGTCCCTGACCACCTGCCAAAATAACTGATGAAATTTCATGTTTTAAAATATTTTTCAATTAATTACTGTCCTTTTTTCAAGTTATTTGTAATTTGGAAATTTTCTTGTAATTGTATAATACACCCTATAGCTAAAAAAAATTAGAACATCATGAATGATCAACCAAGCAAATCGGGCAATCCAATGTTCAGTGATTCTCTCATGAGTGCTGATGATGCGCTCAAATTTTTAATTGATTCAGCTCGGGTTTCAAAGCATACAGAAACGACATCTTTAGATGAATCAATTGGAAGAGTACTCTCTGAAGATATTCACTCTAAAATTAACGTGCCAGGGTTTGATAATAGCGCTATGGATGGCTATACGATTGCGCTTGATGAAAAAAACCTAAACTCAACAAATCAAACCTTTAGTGTGGTTGACAGAATTGCTGCTGGTTCAACTGGAAACGAACTTAAAAAAGGGCATGCTGCAAGAATTTTCACGGGAGCGCCAATCCCAAAAGGAGCAAATACAGTTGTCATGCAGGAGGAGTGTCAAGCCTCTGAAGACGGCTCAGAGATAATAATTAGAAGATCTATTGACTTGAATGAAAATATTCGCCCAACAGGCAATGACATTTTAAAGAATAATGTCATCCTTAAAACTGGAAAAAAAATTGAACCAGAAGATATATCACTTGCTGCATCAGTTGGAATCGCAGAGCTTCATGTCTTTAAAAGACTCAAGGTTGGAGTATTTTTTACTGGAGATGAGCTGGTTGAGCCTGGAAATTCCTTACCAGCAGGAAAAATTTATAATTCGAATCGATATGCACTAGTCGCTCTTTTAAAAAACGCTGGTTGCGAGGTCCTTAATCTTGGCAACATTAAAGATAATTTTGATTCAACCTGTGGTGCACTTGAAAAACTGTCAAAAGGCTGTGATTTGATTATGACTACTGGTGGAGTTTCAGTTGGCGAAGAAGATCATGTTAAGCCTGCCGTTGAAAAACTTGGCTCACTCAACCTTTGGAAAATTAAAATGAAGCCTGGAAAGCCCCTCGCCTATGGTCAAGTGAGGAATATTCCTTTTATAGGTCTTCCAGGAAATCCAGTATCTAGCTTCGTTACTTACTGTATTTTTGCCCTACCATATATTAAAAAAATGCAAGGAAACAGCAATTTCGAAAATGTAGCAATTAAAGTAAAAACAAATTTTGACTGCAAGCGCTCTAAACCTAGACGAGAATATGCTCGAGTTCAAATTGATTACTCTTCTGAGAGTCCCATGGCAAGTTTGTATTCTAAACAAGGCTCAGATGTCATGAGTTCAGTAGTTTGGGCTGACGGAATTATTGAGATACCTGAAAATACTACATTTGATAGTGGTACCATTCTTGATTACTACCCACTAAGTGAGCTAACAAGATGAGCAAATTAACGCATATCAATTCAAATGGTGAAGCGCAAATGGTTGATGTTTCGGACAAAGAAAATACTATGCGAGAAGCCAAAGCCGGTGCTAGAGTTGTAATGCAGAGCAAAACTCTAGACCTCATAGTCTCTGGCTCTCATAAAAAAGGTGATGTTCTATCAGTGGCCAAGATAGCTGGCATACAAGCTGCCAAGAAATGCTCAGAGCTTATCCCACTTTGCCATCCGTTAATGCTCACAAAGGTCAATGTTGAG
>CABXDP010000038.1 GCA_902511025.1 uncultured Gammaproteobacteria bacterium
TCATCATTTTCAGGGTCAATATGGACAGTGACATCGTCAAGCTCCTCAATGCATTCTTTGGCAACACGTTCAACACTTACAGTAATAATATGTCCCTCACTGACAGACAAGAACGGATTAACTTGAACATGAACATCGGCAGTTTTTTTATGTCCAACCTTTCTTGTTCTGAGGGTATGAACACTTTTAACCCCTTTTATTTCAGATAAAGCTAAATGAAGTGCTTTAATATCCTCTTGATCAATAGAGGTATCAACTAATTCTTTTGTTGCTTCAAAACCGAGCTGCCATCCTATATAAATAATTAAAACTCCGACAAGTATTGCGGCAACACTGTCAAGAAAAAAATATCCATTGGCAGCACCAATAATTCCAATAACTACAACAATAGAAGATAAGGCATCCGTTCGGTGGTGCCAGGCATTTGCTCTTAGCAAATCAGATTTAATATTTTTTGCTACCTTTAATGTATACCAATAAAGGTATTCTTTACTTAATATAGATAGGGCAGCGGCTGCAATTAACCAGTTTTCAAATCTAAGTTCATTTGGATTAGAGAAGCGTTCAAAGCCATCAAAGATAATTATAGTTCCAACAATAGCTAGAAAAATACTGATACCAAGTGTTGCTACAGTCTCAAATCTTTCATGACCATAAGGATGATCAGCATCAGGAGCGTCACCAGAGATTTTGGCAGCATACCAAGTCACCCAGTCAGTAAGCAAATCAGAAAAAGAATGAACTCCATCAGCGACTAACGCACTTGATTGTCCAATGAAGCCCAATACAATTTTTATAATCGAGAGAATGAAGTCAATTAGAGCTCCAACAACGGTTACTTTTTGACTCTCCTTACTGCGTGTTACTAAATCCATTCAGTATTAATTAATGTAAATTTAATAGTTATATTTTAGGTTATGTTATTAAGATTTTTGGACTCCATAAAAAGATATTACTATTTTTTTTAAAAAAAGCTTGCAATTGCAAATGAGAATGAGTATCATTATCATTAAATTGAATAAAAGAAAAATTTTTAAAGGTTTGAAATGATTTTTAATAAAACTGACTTCCTCAATCTTCATTTTATTTTTAATCATTTCAACTGCTTCAGAATAGCCCTCCGAACTAGTATGAAGCGAAATATCAAAGGAGATTTTATTAAGTGATATTTTAATTACATGAATGAGTTATTTACTTCCTTTAATAACTCCCTAAATGTAGTTAATTGGCCCTATGTCTTCCTCCTTCCATAGGGCTTTTTTTAAATTGATCATGAAATATTGGTATAGCTACAAAATATATTTATTAAAGAAAGCCAATCGTTTGAGTTTTATCTCGATGAGACAACATGGCATTCCAAAAAAAATTATTGGTCAAATTATTTTGGACCAAGTTAAAAAAGATTTTAATCATGAGATTAATTCCTACTATAAAAGTCCTAGAATTCTTAACAGGAGAATATTGTGAGTGTATTAGTTACTAAAGAGGCGCCTGATTTCATTGCTTCTGCTATTCTTGAAGATGGAAGTATTGTTGAAGATTTCCAACTTTCAAAATTTAAAGGCAAGAAAATAGTTCTCTTTTTCTATCCACTAGACTTTACCTTTGTTTGCCCATCAGAAATATTAGCTCATCATAAAAGAGCCAAGGCTTTTGATGAAAGAGATACTGTAATTATTGGAGTTTCAATCGACTCAAAACACACTCATAATGCTTGGCGAAATACTCAAGTCAATGATGGAGGAATTGGTTCAATTGATTTTCCATTAGTCTCTGACATGAATCATTCAATTATGAGCTCATATGGCATTACTCACCCTGAAGGAACCGCACTAAGAGCATCATTCTTAATTGATGAAAATTTTGTTATTCGTCATCAAGTAGTCAATGATCATCCGCTAGGAAGGAATGTTGATGAGATGTTAAGAATGGTTGATGCATTAGATTTTCATACTGAAAATGGTGAAGTGTGCCCAGCTGGATGGAACAAGGGCGAAGATGGAATGCAAGAAAACGCTGAGAGTGTTGCAGAGTATTTATCAAAAAATGCAAACAATCTTTAGATTAGCTTGATTATTCAATCACAATCTTAAAATCTGGAAGAGACTTTAGAAGAAGTTTTCCATAAAACTTTGATATTAACCTATTGTCAAAAATTGTTATTGTTCCTTTATCAGTTTCAGTTCTAATAAGCCTTCCACATGCTTGGATGAGCCTCAAAGAGGCATCGGGAAGAGAAATCTCCATAAACGCATTTCTATTCATTGATTCAAGATAAGATTGCATAGTCATTTCTATGGGAGAAGTTGGGACGCTAAATCGAAGTTTAGAGATAAAGACATGATTTAGATAATCCCCTTTAAGATCAACTCCTTCAGCAAAGCTATCAAGTCCGAATATAACACTTCCTTTTTCATTATTTCGATTCTCAATGTGCCTCTCTAAAATATTTTTTTTACTATATTCGCCCTGAATTAAAAGTTCACAATCAACTGATTTTTCTATTAAGTCGGCAACCTCTTGCATTTGGTTATTTGATGCAAATAAAACTAATGATGCTGACTTAGGGTCTATTCTTTTTATGAGTTTCTGCGCAACTTCTTGAGTATGTTCAAAAGTGTCTGTAGGGCTTGACTTTATTTTACCTACTATAAACTCAACTGACTTATGATCGAACGGAGAGGGCAGTCTGAGATATTGATTTTCGACTGAGTTTAATCCAATTTGCTGATTAAGCCTGCTAAAACTCCCAAGAGCTGTCAGAGTTGCAGAAGTCAAAACCACACCCGCTGCTTTGGACCAAATCATATTATGTAATGAAGCAGAAACATCAATTTTTGCAGAATTTAACTGGTAATTAAACTTTGTATTTGCAAGTCTAGACTGATTAATCCAGTTGCTAAGAGGAGGTTTTTCCAGGTCTTGTGTCTGATTGAAAGTCGATAGAAGTGATAAAATTGAGGAAAGATTTTGATTATTTTGTCCAACTATATTGTTAATATTATCTGATATTGACTGGTCAACTTTTGTCACTTTGACAAATTCTTCCCATTTCTCCTTGTATTGACAAAAGTCATTGTAAGCAGAGTTAAATAAGGTAAATAAATTTTTAGTTAAGTTAGTTATTTCTTTGGGTATGCCATTAATTGAAAAAAGGTAAGTATCATCCTTAAATTCAAGGTTAGAAATTAGTTCAATCAAATCTTTAATTGACTCGTCAACTTTTTCAATATAGCTTTTTGAGGCTTTTGATTTAGTAATTTTAATGATCTGTTCAATTGAGCCTTGACTTTGACGAATTGAGGCTCTCATGAACTCAGTGCTTCCACCAATTGAAAAATGAGAGAGTGCTTTTTGAGATAGGTGGTGAGCCTCATCAAATATAAAAATGCAGTCTTCAACATCAGGAAGAACATTATTGCCATTGATAATGTCAGCAAGAACCAAATCATGATTAGCGATGATTACGTCAGAATTTGACGCTTTTTTTCTAGCTTTGAAAAAAGAGCAATCATTATAAAATTCACAATTTTTTGAATTGCAAGTGAATCTATTGCATGCAATTTTTTGCCAAAGGCTATTTTCTGGAGGGCTTTCAAGATCATCAATCTCTCCAGTCCAACTTTTAGAGGAATAGTTTTCAGCCATTTCGGAAAGGCTATCAAGATCAGTTTTAGTTGGCTTTTCGTCCCAAAGCAGAGCATTTTCGAAGAGTTCCGTAGAATTTGAATTGTCTTCTGTTAGGTTAATTAAATTTCTAATACAGACATATCGAGACCTTCCCTTTGCTAAAGCAAATTCAAAATCTACAGATGAATATTTTGTGGCTTCCACGATATCTTTGTTAAGAATCTGCTCTTGAAGTGCAATGTTTGCTGATGCAATAATAAGCTTCTTTTTTAGTGCTTTTGCAATTGGCAGGCAGCTGACAAGATAAGCCAAAGTTTTTCCAGTTCCTGTTGGAGCTTCAACACATATAATTCGATTCGAATCAGGGTATTCTCCCATCAACGTTTTGGAAATTTCGGCGATCATCTTATTTTGCGATGACCGATTACTATAATTACTTAACTGATTTTTTGCACCATCAAAAGAGGAGCGAATCTGCTGTTTAAGTTTAGGAGTGAGCATTAAAAAACTTAGGAGTTTCTCTCAAGTGAGAGTTCACACAGTAGCTTCAGTGCAGTTTTATATTTCGAGTCTGGTAGGTAATCAATTGACTCTAGAGCCCGATTTGATTCTATCTTTGCAATATCACGACTGTATTGGAAGGCGTCGACATTTAAAAGTATTTCAACAATCTGATCGATATGTGAAGCATCTGCATTTTTAATTGCATCTTTAAGAATTTTATTTTCAACCTCTTCTGTTTTTTCTAATGCATAGATCATTGGAAGAGTCACCTTCCCCTCTGATAAATCATCCCCAATCTCCTTTCCAATAATCTTTGAGTCTGATTCATAATCCAAGGTGTCATCAATTATCTGAAAAGCATTGCCAAGGTGCATTCCAAAACTTCCCATTGCATTGATTACTTTTTGATCAGCGCTTGATAAAATTCCAGCAATCTGGCAGGCTGCATTAAATAGACAGGCAGTTTTCCTTTCAATCACTTTGAAGTATTCAGCCTGAGTGACATTGGCATTTTTTATATTCAGTAATTGGAGCACTTCACCCTCTGAAATTTGATTTGTGGCTTTTGATAAGATCCTCATAATTTCCATAGAGTTTGGCTCTACCATGATTTCAAAAGCTCTCGAATATAAAAAATCACCAACCAATACACTAGGAGCATTGCCCCACAACTCATTGGCAGTCTCTTGACCGCGTCTCGTTGCTGATTGATCGACAACATCATCATGCAGAAGAGTTGCTGTGTGGATGAGTTCAATGACAACAGCCATCGAGTAATGGTAATCTCCATCATAATCCGTAGCTTTGGCACAAATAAGAAGTAGGAGTGGCCTTATACGTTTTCCACCTGAATTAATAATGTATTGGCTCATTTGACTAATCAGATCAACATTTGAGTCCAGTCGATCGACTAAAATCTTATTCATTAAGTCAAGTTCGCTCTTCATAAGAGCTTGTATATCAGTGAAATTTTGCATATGGAATTATTTTAACTGACTTGCCAATAAATAAACTTCTTTAGACCTTGGGCGAGAGGCCTTTGGTTTAATTACAGAGACTTTCTTGAATGATTCTCTTGCAGTTTTTACAAAAGCGTCAAATCCTTCGCCTTGGAAAACTTTGACAATGAAGCTACCGTTCAATTCTAAAGTTTTAATAGCCATCTCAATAGCTAAATCAGCAAGATGCATTGATTTTGGCTGGTCAACTGATAGTTGTCCGCTCATATTCGGAGCCATGTCTGACAAAACTACATTTACCTTAGATTGACCTGTCAATTCTAATAAGTCATCGTATACTGACTGCTCCGTAAAGTCGCCTTGAAGAAAAAGCACGTCATT
>CABXDP010000039.1 GCA_902511025.1 uncultured Gammaproteobacteria bacterium
TGTTGGCGCAGCTATGGACGAGTATAACGCAGATTTAGTTTCTGCTGATATGCTTGCAGCTGTTAATACTGCTAGAGCTGGAATTATTGATGGTTCTATTGTTGTTCATGATTACATGAGCGACAATACTTGCCCTCTATAATAAACAGTAATTTTTATCTAAAAACATCCGGCTTCTGGCCGGATGTTTTTTTTTAATCTTTTATAATTTTTTTTCAAAACTATATTTAAAAGTTTCAAATCTATATAACTATAATTAATCTATTTCTTCGTTAAAATAAGTATCTATGACTGAGTCGAACATTGCCATTGAACTGATCAATGTTGATAAACATTTTGGTGCCGTCCATGCGAATGACAAGGTCAACCTGAGCGTCAGATCTGGAACAATTCATGGAATTGTTGGAGAGAATGGTGCTGGCAAATCAACACTGATGAGTATTTTGTATGGCTTTTATCAGGCTGACTCTGGTGAAATCAAGGTTTTCAATAAAGAGTTTAGAGCGACAAGCTCAAAACAATCTATCGAAGCTGGTATTGGAATGGTTCATCAACACTTTATGCTGGTGGACAACTTCACGGTCCTAGAGAATGTTGTCCTTGGAAGCGAAGGTGGAGCTTTAATAACTGAAAGCTTATCTAACGCTAGAATAGAACTTAAAAGGCTTGCTAACGAGTATGGATTAGAAGTTGAACTTGACATAGCTGTAGAAGAACTCTCTGTTGGAATGCAGCAAAGAGTGGAGATTTTGAAAGGTCTTTATAAAGGCGCTAAGGTTTTAATTCTTGATGAGCCTACAGGCGTATTAACACCTCAAGAATCAGATGAATTATTTCGTATATTTGAAGCACTTAAAAAGCAAGGCGTAACCATTATTCTGATAACCCATAAGCTCCGTGAGATTATGAGTATTACCGATCATGTTTCAGTCATGCGAGCTGGGAAGATGGTTGCTCACAGAGAAACGAGTCAAACCAACCCTGAAGAGTTAGCTGAGCTCATGATTGGTCGAAAAGTCTTACTGAATATCAAAAAGTCTAAGGCTAAAATTGGCAATCCTGTGCTTGTTGCTAAGAACCTTGAAATAGAAAATGAACAAGGGTTAAAAAGAGTTTCGAATGTAAGTTTTGAGGCGTGCTCAGGAGAAATATTAGGTATCGCTGGAGTAACAGGTAATGGTCAAGGAACGCTTCTTAAGGCTCTTGCTGGAATACTTCCAATTTCAAGTGGCACAATTGAAATTATGGGAGAAACGATCACCTCTAAAAACACTTTAAACCCTGAACAACTGAGGAATCTAGGTGTTGCTCATGTTCCTGAGGACCGGCAAAGAATGGGAATGATTTCCGAGTTCACTGCGAGCGAAACTGCGTTACTTGGATATCATAATGATAAAAATATTAATCAGGGTGTTTGGCTTAGACGCGCTTCAGTAAAAGCGAATTGTGAGTCAATAATGGAAGCATTTGATGTTCGTCCAAATAATCCTAACCTCATGTCTTCAAACTTTTCAGGTGGTAATCAGCAAAAACTTATTTTAGCTAGAGAATTTGAGAGAGATCCAGATGTCCTCATTATTGGTCAGCCAACTAGAGGTGTTGATATTGGGGCTATTGAGTTTATTAGAAAAAGAATTATAGACATGAGAGATACAGGAAAAGCAATTATTCTAATCTCAGTAGAGTTAGAAGAAATTATGTCACTCAGCGATCGAATCGTTGTCATGTGTGATGGTGAAATTACTGGAACAGTAAATGGAACAGATGCAGATGAAGCGACACTTGGAATGATGATGGCCAATGCACTCGAATCTGATGATGAATTGACTGGAATTAAATCATGACTCGCGAACGACGCTTATCATGGATTAACGGCTTTCTATTGCCCTTCCTTAATGTCTTAACTGCTTTTATTGCGACAGCCATTGTATTTGTTTTAATTGGCGTAGACCCCATAAAGGCAACAAAAATATTAATCTATGGTGCACTGGGCTATGACGAAGGCTTGGGCTACACACTTTATTATGCAACCAACTTTGTATTCACTGGATTAGCAGTAGCGGTTGCCTTTCATGCTGGTTTATTCAACATTGGAGGGGAAGGCCAAGCTTATGTTGGGGGATTGGGGACTGCCCTTGTTGCTCTATACTTAAATCCCGCGATGAGTGCATGGATAGTTATTCCACTTGCGATTTCAGGAGGGCTTCTTTTTGGAGCACTTTGGGCCATTGTTCCTGCGTATTTGCAAGCGTATAGAGGAAGTCATATTGTTATAACAACAATTATGTTCAACTTTTTAGCATCTGCACTGATGGTTTATGTTTTGGTTAATGTGCTAAGAGAAGTTGGAGAAATGTCTCCTGAGAGTGCAGATTTCATTAAAGCTTCATGGCTACCTTTTGTTCATGACGTTTTTGCAAGTTTTGGCTATAAGATCGCAAAATCGCCTCTTAATTTATCAATTTTAGTGGCCTTATTTTTCTCAGGGTTGGTTTGGTTTTTTCTTTGGCATACTCGATGGGGATTCGCAATTCGAGCTGTTGGTAAAAGTAATGATGCAGCGGTTTATGGTGGTATTAATCCCAAGAAGATTATTATTGTAACGATGTGTATTTCTGGCGCTTTGGCTGGACTTGTTGGGATCAATGAGTTGATGGGTGTTCAGCACCGACTATTCCTTAATTTTAACTATGGTTATGGTTTTGGTGGAATTGCAGTAGCACTAATGGGCCGAAACCACCCAGTTGGAATTCTAATTGCAGCATTCCTATTTGGAATCCTTTACCAAGGTGGAGCTGAGCTAGATTTTGAACTGCAAAATGTTTCGAGAGACATTGTTGTGGTCATGCAAGGCCTTGTTATTTTGTTTTGTGGTGGCCTTGAGTATTTATATAGACCAATTCTAATACGTTTTTTAGCACCAATTGAGGGGGCAGAATGAGTGAAATCTTTCTAAGCACAGTATTGACATTAGATGCATCTGTTCGTGTTTGTATACCCCTAATTTTTGCATCAATGGCAGGCCTATTTGCAGAGCGATCTGGAGTTGTTGATATTGGTCTAGAAGGTAAATTATTGATGTCTGCATTTATCGCTGCAAGTGCTGCAGTAGTGTTTGGATCTCCTTGGGTTGGTTTATTGGCGGGTATTATTGCCTCTTCAGTGCTAGCCATGGTGCATGGGTTTGCATCGATCACATATAAAGGAAATCAAATTGTGAGTGGGGTTGCAATTAATATCTTGGCAGCTGGACTAACAATGATTCTTAGCCTTGCATGGTTTAAAAAGGCTGGAATCACTCCTACTTTAAAAAATGATCAAAGATTTCTTTCGATTGATTTGCCAGGACTTGAATTGATAGACAATATCCCGATTATAGGAGTTATTTATCGGGAGTTAATTAGTGGACACAATATTCTGGTTTATCTTGCTTTCGCAATTGTGCCAATAGTTTGGTGGGTTGTCTTTCGAACTCGCTTTGGTCTTCGACTTCGAGCTGTTGGAGAGAATCCAAAAGCGGTTGATACTGCTGGAATCTCAGTTGAATCTCTGAGATATAAAGCGCTCCTAATAGGCGGAATTTTGTGTGGTATTGGTGGTGTTTATCTTTCTACAGCGTACAATGCCCAGTTTGTCAAAGATATGACTGCTGGAAGTGGGTTTATCGCTCTTGCTGCTCTTATTTTTGGAAAATGGCATCCTTATAAAGTGCTCGCTGCATGTTTCCTTTTTGCTTTTTTAGACGCTATCTCGATTAGACTTCAGGGCATAGTAATTCCTGGTATTGGAGAAATACCTGTCCAGCTCATTGAGGCAACACCTTATATTCTTACCATTATTTTGTTGGCTGGATTTATTGGCAAAGCTGTTCCTCCTAAGGCTTCAGCTCAACCTTATATCAAGGAGTTATAGAATGAGTGAACAAAGCCATGTAAAAATCACTAAAGAAGCAATGAGCAAAGCTTACGTTCCTTATTCTAATTATCCTGTTGGCGTATTAATCATTACGGATTCGGGTAATCAATATATGGGCTGTAATGTTGAAAATGCTAGCTATCCTCTTGGTAACTGCGCAGAAGCCTCTGCAATTGCCTCTATGGTGATGGGTGGGGAAAGCAAAATTAATAAAATTTATGTCATGACCAAAAATGATGAGGGTGGAATACCCTGTGGAGGCTGTAGACAAAGAATAAGGGAGTTTTCTGATGCATCTACTGAGGTCATAATGTGTTCACCAGATGGAATCAAAAATCGAATTCATTTATCAGACCTTCTTCCTCAGTCTTTTGGGCCGGAGCACCTCTAATGTGTCAAGTCAAGGAATGTGTTGAGATTATTAGTCGGCACATTAAAAACTTTAAGCCAAAGGTGGGCCTTATTCTTGGTTCGGGTCTTGGTCAATTTAGTGACAATATAATAACCAAAAGCTCACTTAATTTTACAGATTTACCCGGGTTTCCAGTTGCTGGTGTCGGAGGTCATGCGGGAAAACTTTTATTTGGTGAGATAAAAGGTACTAATGTAGTAGTCATGCAAGGAAGAGCTCATTACTATGAGCATGGACAAGCAGATATTATGTCTGTTGCGCTTCAAGTCTTAAGTGCTATAGGATGCAAAAGTTTGGTTCTAACAAATGCTGCTGGCAGCACCGTAAAAGACTCTTCTCCTGGGAGCGTTATGCTGATTACTGACCATATTAATATGACGGGTGTTTCTCCTTTATTTGGAGCTGATGGCAATGAGCGATTTGTCAATATGGTGGATGCTTATGACCCTAAACTAAGTGATGATATGAGAAGCGCTGCAAGAGCTAATAAAATAAACTTGCATGAAGGAGTATACGCTTGGTTCAGTGGCCCACAATTTGAAACACCAGCTGAAATTAGAGCGGTAAAGTCACTTGGTGCAGATGCTGTTGGCATGTCAACTGTTCCAGAGGTGATTCTTGCCCGACATCAGGGAATTCCAATTTGTGCACTTTCAGTCATTACAAATTATGCCGCGGGTATGAGTGAAACAGATATTAGCCACGAACAAACTATTGCTTTTGCAAGTAAAGCAGCAGATACTGTAGAGAAATTATTAAATACTTATATAGAAAGCCAGTAAGATCAATTAGGCATAAACATTATGAATACTAATAAAAATTCTACTAAAGATGAGAAATTACAGGACAATAAGAAAGTTCTTAATCTTGTTGGGTCTAACGAGGTGGAGACTAATCATAGTGATTTAAGAAATCCGGGAATGGAATTTAGTCTTGATTTCATTTCAAGCATATCTGTGAATCGAAGTGCTGTAGAGAGGCGGTGCGCAAATTATGGTCCGAGAAGAAGTATTAAAAAAGACAATCAAGCCGCATGGTTGCTTAAGGCGATTAACTTAATAGAC
>CABXDP010000040.1 GCA_902511025.1 uncultured Gammaproteobacteria bacterium
TGCGGGAGCAGATCTTGATCTCAACTGGTTTGGCGGAAGAGCGTTGATGTCTATGAGGCTTGAGAAGAGTTGGGGCGCATGGACCATGGACTTTAGGCCAGACTTTACAATAATGGAGTCAGGGCTTGATTTTTTTGTGGACTGGGACAAGGACTTCATAGGCAAAAAAGCAGCCTTAACTGAGAAAAAGAATGGACCAAGCAAAAAGCTATCAGTAATTCAAATTCATACTGACACCGATGTCAGTGGTGACGAAGCCGTAATGCATAATGGTGAGTGTGTCTCTTATATTACTTCAGGGGGCTATGGTCATTCGGTTAAAAAATCTCTTGCGATGACCTATCTTCCAGTTGAATTAATTGAGTCCAATACAAAACTAGAAGTAGAGATATTGGGAGAGTTCAGAGAGGCATCTATTGTTATGGAGCCCCTTTATGATCCGTCTGGATTTAAAATGAGGTAACGATTGAGGATTATTAAATGAGTTTTACTGCAGCTAAAAGACATCATGCAAAAATTGGTTCTCACCTAAAAGGTGAAGAGGATATTTACAGTCTCAATAAACATGCACTCGGCCCAGGAGAGCTTGCTGAGTCTGAATGGCTTAAGGCTGGTTTAGCCAATCCAGATATGACCAAAATTAGGGAGTATCGTCTCAAAAGAGTTCGAGAAAAACTTGTTGAATTTGACTGTGCCGGCATTCTTCTCTATGACCCATTAAATATTCGCTATGCAACGGATAGCACCAATATGTCATTATGGACCTCGCATAATGCTGCTCGATACGCACTTGTAATGACTGAAGGCCCTGTCATTATTTTTGAGTTTGATGCCCATGAGTTTCTTTCAAATCACAACCCCTTAATTACTGAAGTCAGACATGCCGTCACGTATCTATATTTTACTGCCGGAGATAAGAGTAAAGAGAGGGCCAAGATATGGGCATCTGAAATTGTTGATATAGTCAAGCAGCATGGTAAAGGAAATAAAAGATTGGCTATCGATCACTGCGCACCTGAAGGAATTCACGAGCTCCAGTCAAATGGCCTAGAACTTGCAAATGGTGAAGAGGTGATGGAGCTCGCTAGACTCATTAAGTCAGAAGATGAGATGATGGCTATGCGGCGCTCAATCTTTTCTTGTGAAAAGTCTATGGAGCTGATGCGCCATCATTTTAAGCCAGGAATAACAGAGCAAGAGCTTTGGAGTCGCTTTCAAATGGAAGCTGTTTCAAGGGGGGCAGAGTGGATTGAGACAAGACTGCTCGCCTCGGGTCCCAGAGCAAATCCTTGGTATCAGGAGTGCTCATCTCGACCTATATTAAGCGGTGAGTTAATGGGCTTTGATACTGACCTAGTTGGCTCTTATGGGTACTGCACAGATATGTCTCGGACTTGGTTGTGTGGTGACGAGAAGCCGTCAGATGAACAAAAAGAAATCTACACCATGGGTTATGAGCAAATTCAAAATAACATGAAGTTGTTAAAACCAGGCATAACATTTAAAGAATTAACACTAAACTCTAAAGAGTACTCAAAGGATGAGTTTCGCCACTACTCAGTGCTTTTCCATGGGGTAGGTTTGTGTGATGAGTTTCCTGCAATACCATTTAGCTGGGAGCTAAATGAAAACAGTTTCGATGGAGTTTTAAAGGCTGGGATGGTGATGTGTGTTGAGACTTATGTTGGCAGGTATAGAGGGGGGCCTGGAGTGAAACTTGAGGAGCAAGTTCTTATCACCAATAACGGGCATGAACTTTTGACGAGCTATCCATTTGAATCAGACTTGCTACTTTAATTAACATGAGCAAAATCCCAACAAAAATGAGCGCAGTTTTAACAACTGGCCATGGTGGGTATGAGGTGCTTAAATTTAGCGATGATGTTGAAGTTCCAGAGCCAAGTTCTGATCAAGTACTGATTAAAGTATTGGGCGCAGGTATTAATAATACTGATATTAATACTAGGACTGCTTGGTACTCAAAGTCAGCTAGTGGTGAAACTAATGCAGAAGACTCCCAAGGAGATAATGATGATGGTAGCTGGTCTGGTGAGCCTTTGGAATTTCCAATTATTCAAGGCGCAGATTGCTATGGAGAGATTGTTGCTGTTGGAGATGATATCGATTCCGGTCGAATTGGTGAGAGAGTTTTGGTTAGAACGATGCAGCAGTATGCTGTGGATTACAGGCTCTATGAGTGCTGGACGATGGGCTCAGAGTGCGATGGTGCATTTGCAGAATATATGGTCGCCTTTAGTGATGAAAGTTTTAAGATTGAAAGTAATTGGTCGAATGCGGAACTGGCATCCATACCCTGTGCATATTCCACGGCAGAAAACCTACTGGAGCGTTCAGATGTTAAAGAGGGTGAAGTTGTTCTTATCACAGGAGCGTCAGGTGGTGTTGGGTCAGCTGCTATTCAGCTAGCTAAGAGAAGAGGCGCCAGTGTTGTTGCTATATCAAGCAAAGCAAAGTCAGATTTAGTTAAAGAAATCGGTGCAAATACAGTTGTTAATAGAGAAGCTAAATTAACAGACTCTATAGAAAATGAGAGTATTGATGTCGTTATTGATCTGGTTGCAGGGGAGCGCTGGGGAGACTTGCTAGATGTATTAAAAAAAGGTGGTAGGTATGCAGCAGCTGGAGCTATCGCAGGGCCAATTGTTGAACTTGATGTTAGAACACTTTACTTAAAAGACTTAGTTTTAATAGGGTGTACTTTTCAAGATCGAAAAGTTTTTGAAAATTTAATTGGATATATCGAAAGAAACGAAATTACACCCCTCGTTTCGAAGACTTACCCTTTAAAAGATATTATTACTGCTCAAAAAGACTTTGTATCAAAGAAGTATGTGGGTAAGTTGGTTCTTTTGCCATAATGAAAATTAAGCAAATAGATGTTTTTCAATTGGATCTTCCTTATTCTGGGGGAATCTACCTTTTATCAGGTGGGAGGGAATACTCATTTTTTGATGCTACTATTGTTCGAGTTTTAACTGACTCAGGTATTGAAGGATGGGGTGAAAGCACCCCTTTTGGTTCTAATTATATAGCGGCCCACGCTAAGGGAGTACGCGCTGGTATTGATGAGATGGCTCCTAGCTTGTTGGGAAAAGATCCTAGGCACTTAGACCGAATCAATGAAGTAATGGATAATGCTTTAGTTGGACATAATCATGCAAAAACACCACTCGATGTTGCCTGCTGGGATATTTTTGGAAAGTCTGTGGAGATGCCTGTTTGCGACCTCTTGGGTGGTAATACCAATGAACTGTTGCCATTAATTTCTTCAATCCATGCTGGTGAACCCGACGATATGAGAGAGCGAGTGAAAAGACACCGTGATTTAGGTTATAGAGGACACTCAATTAAGCTTGGTGATGATCCTCATGATAATGCAAATAGAATTGAAGCCTGTTTAGCAGATCGAAAGAGTGGAGAGTATTTTATTGTAGATGCAAATGGAGGACTGACTGTCGAATCTGCACTTAGGTTGTTAAATATTCTTCCGAGTGGATTGGATTTTGCATTAGAGGCTCCATGTGCAACTTGGCGAGAAAACCTCTCTCTAAGAAGACGCACCTCTGTGCCAATAATTTGGGATGAGCTTGCTCTAAATGAAGCAGATATTCTTCAGATTGCATCTGACGATGGAGCTGAAGGTATTGGTTTAAAAATCTCAAAAAATGGTGGTTTGACGAAGTGCCGCAGACAAAGAGATATTTGTCTTGCAGCTGGCTATACAATGAGTATCCAAGACACAACGGGTTCTGATATCGCATTTGCTGCTATTGTCCATTTAGGTCAGACACTTCCAAAAAAATATCTTCGATGTATTCTTGACTGCAGAGATATGATCTCAGTCAAAACTGCTGATGGAGAATTTAAAGTTACTAACGGTTTCGTATCTGCACCAAAATCATTTGGATTGGGCATTACTCCTCGATTAGATGTTTTGGGCAATCCCGTAATTAGCTATAAATAATAAAAGTCATTTTTCTTTTCCTGCCATCAGTTCTTTCCAGCGCATATAGCTATTAACGCCAAACCACATGAATGGTTTTGACATTAATTTTTTTGGTGCCTCTTCGTCAACAAAGTCAGGAATAAGGCTATTGACGGTTCCAGTTATTTTTTCGGCCGTAATGACACCAATCGCAGTACCTTTTGCAGTCCCAAGCCCGTTTTGACAACAAGCTGAGTAGATGCCTTCATCAACCTCTCCCTGGGCAAAAACATTATTAAGGCTCAGACAAAGTCGCCCTCCCCATGAGTAATCCATAGACACTTTATCAAGCATTGTAAAGCGTGCTTTAAATGATTCATTGTGACTATTGGCAGCTGCACTCATAAATGAATCTGAGGCTTCCATGCTTGGGTTATAAGACCATCTATTTCGAACCAGAATTCTATTACCGCCGATTCCAGAAATGCGCCTTACTGAAGAGCCCATAGCGTCAGCTGAAGTTAATCCCCAGTCTTGGGTGCCGCCCAGCATATTTGACTCTTTAGAAGTTAACTCTCTTGATAAAGATGAGTAGGTAAAAATAGTCATTAACCTATTCTGAAAGTATCCAAATTTTTCAACTAATCCGTTGACTGCTAATATAACTTTTGGGCTTGATATTGATCCAAGACTGGTTTTAGCTTTCCATACTTTTTGTCCATCATGCATTCCTTCCTCTTCAAGAGAAATGACCGAAGAGTTTTCATAAATCGTTGTATTGGGGTTTTTAGCGACGCCATCTGCTAGTGACTGAATATAAAGAGCTGGTTGTAGCATTGCAGTCCCTGGTGTCCATAGACCGTTTA
>CABXDP010000041.1 GCA_902511025.1 uncultured Gammaproteobacteria bacterium
CGTGACGAGAATATCTCCCTCATTGACTGAATCCATTTCAGACAAATCATTAATTATTTTGGTTTTTCCAGTGCCAATTTTTTGACCAATAGCCCTCCCCTCAACAATAATATTTGAGGTTTCAAGAAGTTTGTAGCGTTCAATGTTCTGCGAGCTTTGCCTGCTCTTAACTGTCTCAGGTCTTGCCTGAACTATGTAGATTTTTCCATCTACACCATCAAGGGCCCACTCTATATCCATAGCTCTTCCATAATGAGATTCAATTTTCATAGCGTAATTAGCAAGTTCTTCAATTTGGGAATCGCTTAGACTGAATCTCAATCGATCTTCACTATCAACTTCAGTCGTTGCCACAGGAGAATTGGAATTACCCTCAGCATAGACCATCTTTATTGATTTTGATCCAAGGCTTCGGGATAAGATTGCTGGTTTACCTGATCTCAAGGTCGATTTATGAACATAAAACTCATCAGGATTTACAGATCCTTGAACAACTGTTTCTCCAAGCCCATAAGCAGATGTTATAAAGACTACATCTTCAAATCCTGACTCTGTATCAAGTGTAAACATAACTCCACTAGAGCCTATATCACTTCGAACCATTTGTTGAATTCCTGCAGAAAGTGAAACCATCTCATGTTCAAACCCCTGGTGGACTCGATATGAAATAGCTCGATCGTTATAGAGTGAAGCATACACCTTACGAACCGCTATTAAGATATCATCTATACCGCTTACATTCAAATATGTTTCTTGTTGCCCAGCAAATGAGGCCTCTGGAAGATCTTCAGCAGTTGCAGAAGAGCGGACTGCAAAGGTAACACCAGAGCTGAGCTGTTTAGTAAGTTTTTCATAACTCTCTACTATTGACTGATGTAGGTCTTTAGGAAACGGCGCCTCTTCAACCCATTGCCTTATGAGCAGACCTGTTTTTGTGAGCTCTTGTATATTTGTAATATCGAGATTTGATAAAAGTTCATTGATTTTATTTTTAAGATCTGAATGATCTAAAAAAGATTCAAATGCCTTAGCTGTCGTAGCAAAACCGCCTGGAACACGAACACCTTGCGAATTGAGACCACTTATCATTTCACCAAGTGATGCATTCTTTCCACCAACCCTTTCAACGTCAGACATACCGACATCTTTAAGCCAGACTACATTCTCAATCATGAGACCCCTTTTTTGAATTATTAATATCGGTATACAATTGGATAAGAGCTATTCTTGTCACAAAATGTAATAATAGAGTTATTCACCAAAAGTATAATTTTAATACATAAAAAACCGCATGGATTAGACATTCTCCCCGAGAATCTATTTTTTATCACAATATGATAATAATACTATATAGCTATTGAAAATTTTTCCTGAAATCGGCCTTTAGATGGGCTTTTGAGAGCAGGATGATAGAAAAAAAATGTATAATTTACTGTTCACGATTTTTTCATAGGTTTTAAACAATGGCAATACAACTCGAATTAGCAAATGCTATCCGTGCCTTGAGCATGGATGCTGTGCAAAAAGCAAAGTCTGGGCATCCGGGTGCCCCTATGGGTATGGCTGATATTGCTGAAGTGTTATGGAATAAGCACCTTAAGTTTAATCCCACCAATTCTAATTGGGCAGATCGAGATCGATTTGTATTGTCTAATGGTCATGGCTCAATGCTTATCTACTCATTATTGCATTTGACAGGTTTTGACTTGAGCATTGAGGAACTTAAAAATTTTCGTCAACTACACTCTAAAACACCTGGTCATCCAGAATATGGATATGCTGATGGCGTTGAAACAACAACTGGGCCGTTGGGCCAAGGTATTACTAATGCTGTAGGTATGGCTATTGCAGAAAGAACGTTAGCAGCTCAGTTCAATAAGCCTGGGCATTCAATTGTTGATCACAATACCTATGTTTTCATGGGCGATGGTTGTCTGATGGAAGGCTTGTCGCATGAGTCTTGCGCACTAGCTGGAACATTAGGACTTGGAAAATTAATAGCGTTTTGGGATGACAATGATATTTCAATTGATGGGCACATTGGTGACTGGATGGAAAAAGGGGTTCCTGGCCGTTTCAAATCTTATAACTGGCATGTTATTGCTGATGTTGATGGGCATGATCCTGAAGCCATAAATGCAGCAATTATTGAGGCAAAGGCTATCAATGATAGGCCGACATTAATTTGTACAAGAACTGTTATCGGTTATGGTTCTCCTAACTTGGCAGGCTCTCATAACTGTCATGGAGCTCCTCTAGGTGATGAAGAAATAGCAAATACCAGAAAAAATATTGGATGGGATTATGAACCTTTTGTAATTCCTCAAGAGATTTACGATGGTTGGAATCATAAGGATGCTGGAGAGGCTGTTGAGGATGATTGGAATGAGAGGTTTATAGCTTACAGTGCTTCTTTTCCTCAAGAGGCTGCTGAATTTGAGCGTCGAATGGCAGGTAAATTGCCTGAAAATTTTTCTACTAAGATGGATGAGTATATTGCCAAAACTCAGAATGATATGCCTAATATAGCCTCAAGAAAAGCATCACAGAATGCTATTGAAGCTATGGGCCCGCTGGTCCCCGAATTATTTGGTGGTTCAGCAGATTTAACTGGCTCAAATTTAACAAATTGGTCTGGAAGTGTTTTGGTTAATGCTGAAAATGCTAACGGAAATTATATTTCTTGGGGCGTTAGAGAGTTTGGAATGGCTGTCATGATGAACGGAATGGTTTTGCATGGTGGCTTCAAAGTTTATGGCGCAACTTTTTTAATGTTTATGGAATATATGAGAAATGCGTTGCGCATGGCTGCAATGATGAAAATTGGAACTATTTTTGTCTACTCACATGATTCGATAGGACTTGGCGAGGATGGGCCAACGCACCAGGCAGTAGAACAAATCGCAACCATGAGGGTTATTCCAAACTTCCAAACTTGGCGTGCCTGTGATGCAATAGAGTCAGCAGTATCCTGGAAAATTGCTATGTTAAGGGATGATGCGCCAACGGCACTTATTTTCTCAAGACAGAATCTTACACCGATGGAAAGAACAAATGCTCAGTTGAAAGAGATTGAAAAAGGTGGTTATGTCCTTTCGGATTGTAATGGATTTGCTGACGTTATCCTAATTGCCTCTGGTTCAGAGGTTTCACTTGCAATGGAATCAGCAAAAGCAATGACAGGCAGAAAGGTTCGAGTCGTATCAATGCCATCTACTAATGCATTTGATGAGCAAGATCAAGACTATAAAGACTCTGTATTGACTCCAGGAATCAAGAGAGTTGCAATTGAGGCAGGTGTTGCTGAGTCTTGGTATAAATATGTTGGCCTGGATGGAGGTATTGTAGCGATGAGTTCTTATGGGGAGTCAGCCCCTGCTGGTGAGTTGTTTAAACATTTTGGTTTTACTGTAGAAAACGTTATATCTACAGTTGATAGAGTTTTAAGTTAATTAATTTTTTTAGGAGTTTGAAATGACAATTAAGGTTGGTATTAATGGTTTTGGTAGAATCGGAAGAATGGTATTTCGCGCAATCGATAAGGATTTTGACAATCTAGAGGTGGTAGGTGTAAATGACCTTCTTGATAATGATTACCTTTCTTATATGCTCAAATATGATTCGGTTCATGGGCGCTTTGGTAAAGACGTTTTAGTTGAAGGCAATAATTTTGTTATCGATGGAAAAAAAATTCGTCTCACTGCCGAGCGTAATCCAGCAGATCTTAAGTGGGATGAAATTGGCGCAGACCTTGTCATCGACTGTACTGGTTTTTTCTTAACAGAAGAAGGCTGTCAAGCTCACATTGATGCCGGCGCGAAAAAAGTAATACAGTCTGCCCCATCTAAAGATAGTACGCCGATGTTTGTTTATGGCGTTAATCATGATGCATATGATGGCCAGTCAATAATTTCAGCTGCATCATGTACAACCAACTGTTTGGCTCCAATCGCAAAGGTTCTTAATGATGAATGGGGAATTAAACGTGGATTAATGACAACAGTTCATGCAGCAACAGCATCACAAAAACCTGTGGACGGACCATCAATGAAAGATTGGCGTGGCGGAAGAGGTATTTTGGAAAACATCATTCCCTCTTCAACTGGAGCAGCTAAAGCAGTTGGTAAGGTTTTACCTGAGTTAAATGGAAAGTTGACGGGAATGGCATTTAGAATTCCCACGTCTGATGTCTCTGTAGTTGATCTAACTGCGGAGCTCAATAGTGCATCAGATTATGACGCAATTTGTGAGGCTATGAAGTCAGCCGCTGAAGGCTCGATGAAGGGTGTTTTAGGCTATACAGATGAGAAGGTTGTATCAACAGATTTTGTTGGTAGCACTTGTGCTTCAACTTTTGATGCAGAGGCAGGAATGTCAATGGATGATACCTTTGTTAAGATGGTTTCATGGTATGACAACGAGTACAGCTACACCTGTAATTTACTTCGTTTAGCTGGACATATTTCACAATAGTATTGTTTCTAATTAGTTGGAGCATTTGATGAATTTACTCAAGATGACTGATTTAGATCTAAAAGGTAAGAAAGTCTTAATTAGACAAGATTTAAATGTTCCAATAAAAAACGGTGAAGTAACAAGATGTTCTTTTTGTGATCTCTTCTTTAAGCTCTTTAGGAAGTTTATCAAACTCAAGAAGTGCTTTGGGATGAATACCAATAGTGTTGTTGATGATAAATTCTAGTCGCGCAAGCCCAACCCCTGCATTTGGAATACTGGCAAAGTCAAAGGCTCGAGATGGGTTGCCAACATTCATCATAATTTTGACCGGTATTTCGGGT
>CABXDP010000042.1 GCA_902511025.1 uncultured Gammaproteobacteria bacterium
CAGCTTAGAATTGGGCCGAACCGAGTCGGTCCATTTGGACTTCTTCAGCCCTTTGCTGATGTCTTTAAAATGTTATTTAAAGAAATCATTTTTCCATCAAAGTCAAATATTTATCTATTTTTGCTTGCTCCTATACTCGCCTTTGTTCCCGCTGTTGCAGTGTGGGCAGTCGTTCCGCTTGGAGAGGACTTTTACATTGCTAATATCGATGTCAGCCTTCTTTACGTAATGGCTATTGGGTCAGTTGGTGTATATGGCATTGTTCTGGCAGGCTGGGCCTCCAACTCTAAATATCCTTTATTAGGAGCGCTCAGAAGTACAGCTTTGCTAATTTCCTATGAATTAGTTATTGGATTTGTCTTAGTGACAGTAGTCATGGTAGCGAGTTCAGTCAACCTTAATACTGTCGTTGAAAGTCAGTCTGGTGGAATTTTGAATTGGTACTGGATTCCACTATTCCCAATGATGATTGTTTTCTGGATTGGGGCTTTAGTTGAAACAAACAGAGCGCCTTTTGATGTCGTTGAGGGTGAGTCGGAGATTGTTGGCGGAACCCATGTTGAATACTCAGGAATGCCGTTTGCATTATTTTTTATGGCTGAATATTTCAACATGATTTTCATGGCCATGTTGGCAGTACTCATGTTTTTTGGGGGCTGGCACTCACCTTTTGAAGGAATTCCTTTCTTAGAGGGGTTATTTGCATTTGTGCCTGACTTAATTTGGCTTTTGGTCAAAATGAGTTTCTTTTTATTTTTATATTTTTGGATTCGTGCCTCATTTCCTAGATTTAGGTATGACCAAATTATGAGATTATGTTGGAAAGTGTTCTTGCCGCTAACAATTGTTTGGATATTTGTCGTTGCGTTGATGACGCAATTAGGAATCGGACCCTGGTTTTAAGGAGATAGAGATATGAAGAAAAAATTAAAGAAATTAGTTAATGATTTTAGTCTCGGTGAACTTCGAACAGGACTCAAGGTTACGAGTAAAGAGTTCGTTAATAAAAAAATTACAGTTCAATTTCCTGAGGAGAGGACGCCCATTTCACCTCGATTTAGAGGTCTACATGCTCTTCGTCGTTACCCAAATGGGGAAGAGCGCTGCATAGCTTGTAAATTGTGTGAAGCTGTCTGTCCAGCAAACGCTATAACCATTGATTCTGAGATGAGGGAGGACGGTACCCGCAGAACAACGCAATATGATATCGATTTATTTAAGTGTATTTTTTGTGGTTTCTGTGAGGAGGCTTGCCCTGTTGATGCAATTGTAGAGACGCATATTTTTGATTATGCTTTTGAATCCAGAGAAGGAAGCGTTATTGACAAAAAAAGCCTATTAGAGATTGGTGATAAAAACGAAAGTGCTATCAGCAAAGCTAGAAAGGAAGACTCAAAGTATAGGTAAAGGGAGCTATGGAATTTACATCAATTTTATTTTATGTGTTCTCACTATTTTTTGTGGGCAGCTCCTTTGTGATGATAACCTCAAGGAACACAGCTAAAGCAGCATTATGGCTAATCTTAACTTTCTTTAGTGCGGCAAGTCTCTGGCTTCTTCTTGAAGCAGAGTTTTTAGCCATTACACTCATTTTGATTTATGTCGGCGCTGTGATGGTGCTGTTTATGTTTGTAATCAAGATGCTGGATACCGAGGAATCAACTCTCAGAGCTCAATTCACTCGCTACCTGCCTCTTGGTATTTTTGTGTCGTTGGTTGTGATTGTGCAGATGGCTTTGGTTTTGAATGCTGGTCCATTTGACCTAGAGAGCGTTGGTATGCCAGAACAGCATGGAGCCTCTTACAGTAACATTACTGCAATCGCTCAGCAACTATACACCGTCTATGTTTATCCATTTGAGCTAGCAGCGATTCTACTATTGATTGCAATCATTGCAGCCATTACTTTGGTCCATAGAACTCAAGTGAACAGCAAAAAACAAAACATCACTGAACAAATCAATGTTCAAGCTAAAGATCGAATGAGGTTTGCATCAATCAATAAAAAATCTAAAAAGGAGTCCAAATGATAGCGCTCTCTGACTACCTGATTCTTAGCTCTATCGTTTTTTGTATTGGGCTTGCAGGTATTTTTATAAACCGAACAAACATCATCATGATTTTGATGTGTGTTGAGCTTATTTTGGCGGCTGTCAATACAAACTTTATAGCCTTCTCATTCTATGGCTCTGACCTTGCGGGACAAATTTTTGTATTCTTCATTCTCACTGTGGCCGCTGCAGAGGTGGCTATTGGTCTTGCCATTTTGACTTTGATGTATAGAAATCGAGGTTCAATTGACATCGATGTCACTAATACTCTGAAGGGATAGTAATGCTTAATATCTATTTAACAATTGTTCTAGCGCCTCTTATCGGTTCAATAGTGGTTGGCCTAGCAGGTAATCAATTAGGCAGAACGTTATCTCATTCTATTACCATTCTGGGTGTTGCTATTTCGACTGTTCTATCTCTATATGTATTCAATCATCACGTTTTAAATGATGCTGATATTTTTAACCAAAATATTTACACATGGATGCAAATTGGAGGCCTAAATATCAGTGTTGGATTCCTGGTGGACAACCTAACCTCAGTGATGCTGGTTGTAGTTTCATTTGTTTCCCTAATGGTTCATATCTATACGATAGGCTATATGCATGAAGATAAGGGCTACACTAAGTTTTTTAGTTATATCTCTTTATTCACATTTGCTATGTTCACGCTTGTTATATCAAACAACTTCATGCAGCTGTTTTTTGGTTGGGAAGCGGTTGGATTAGTGTCTTACCTCTTGATTGGTTTTTGGCATCACAAAGAGTCAGCTATTGAAGCCAATCTAAAGGCTTTTCTTGTTAACCGTGTTGGAGATTTTGGATTCCTTTTAGGTATAGCTTTAGTTCTTATGTTTTTTGGAACTCTAGATTACGTGGAAGCATTTAGCCAAAAAAATCAAATTATTGGACAAACCTTGTTTGGAGGTTCTGCAATAACAGTTGTGTGTCTTCTTTTATTTGTTGGGGCAATGGGAAAATCAGCTCAAGTTCCACTTCATGTCTGGCTTCCAGGATCAATGGAAGGACCAACACCAATATCAGCATTAATTCATGCTGCCACAATGGTTACCGCTGGCATATTTATGGTCTCAAGAATGTCGCCACTGTTTGAGTTAAGTGATACGGCGTTAATGGCGGTCATGATTATTGGTGCAATCACTGCACTGTTTATGGGCTTACTAGGCATTGTTCAAAACGATATTAAAAGAGTGGTAGCCTATTCGACACTATCGCAGCTTGGCTACATGACCGTTGCTTTGGGTGTGAGCGCCTACTCTGTGGCAATATTTCATTTAATGACTCATGCATTTTTTAAGGCTTTGCTGTTTTTAGCTGCAGGCTCAGTTATTGTGGCGCTTCACCATGAGCAAGATATTCGAAAAATGGGTGGACTCAGAAAAAAAATGCCGATCACATACATTACCTCCTTGCTTGGGACGTTGGCTCTAATTGGTTTTCCAGGATTTGCAGGTTTTTATTCGAAAGATATGATTATTGAGGCCGTTCATTACTCCGATTTACCATACGCTGGATGGGCCTACGTAGCAGTGTTGATTGGCGTATTTATCACTGCCTTTTATAGCTTAAGACTTCTGTTTTTAGTGTTTCATGGCGAATCTAGGGTGGATAGTCATACTGAGGAGCACCTCCATGAGACCGGCTCATCGATTACAGTGCCGCTCATCCTACTGGCTATTCCATCAGTAGTTATTGGCTATTTGACCATAGAGCCAATGCTGTTTGGGGGTTGGCTGGATAACGCTATTATGATAGATTCTTCTCATCAGGCTGTTGCGGAACTGAAGGGACATTTTTATTCTGCTTTTGCACTCCTGACTCATTCGGTTGTAACTCCGCCGTTCTGGATGATGGTTGGTGGAGCAGTTTCGGCGTGGGTATTTTGTCTTTATCGACCGGACTGGGCGGACCAGATTCAATCCAGGTTCAAAAGAACCAATTATGTGCTTAACTCACTTTATGGCTTTGATAGGTTGAACGATGTCGTTTTCGTCAAAGGTTCAGTGAAGCTTGGAAACCTTCTCTGGAAGATTTCAGATATGACTCTTATCGATAAAGTTATTGTAAATGGAAGTGCAAAACTTGCACGCTATTTGGGTGTCTTAATTAGGCCCGTTCAAACGGGCTATGTTTACCACTATGCTTTCTTTATGATTGTGAGTCTAATGCTGGTTCTAGGCTGGGTTCTCATAGCTTCAGATTATTCATTTTTTGGTTAGGTAGGGGTATGGATTCATTACTAAGTATTTTGATTTGGCTGCCTATCTTAGGAGGTGGCTCAGTCCTATTAATTGGAAACAATAGAGCTTCGCTTGCAAAATGGACTAGTGTTGGCATATCAATATTAGTGTTCATTCTGTCTATCAATTTATTTTTAGATTTTGACACGTCAACTTCTGCAATGCAGTTTGTTGAGAAAACAAGCTGGATATCTCAGTTTAATATTTTTTATCACCTTGGTGTTGATGGAATCTCAATGCCTTTAATCATCCTAACAACCTTTTCGACTGTATTGGTCATCATTGCTGGCTGGGAAGTCATTCAAAATAGAGTGGCTGATTATATGGCTGCATTTTTAATGATGGAAGG
>CABXDP010000043.1 GCA_902511025.1 uncultured Gammaproteobacteria bacterium
ATTCCCGAGTTGTGAATATTCTATTCTGGAAAAAGGTCTTTGTCAAAAAAATATCAATATATTTTTCAAACTTGGTTAATTGCTATCTGGAAATTAAGTTTGGTATATTTTTTATTCATTCTTTAAATGGTTGAAAAATGATTGTTTACAATAATTGTTAACAAATTTAAGCTTATAATTGTTACATTAAAAATATTTAGGTTATTTCTTAATGAATACTGAGCTTAATAAGAATTCTGATCATATAGTTGACATTGTTTTTGAGGCAATTCTAAAAAATCGCTTAAAACCAGGAGTCAAGCTTTCAGAAATTGCCTTGCAGGAAGAGTTTGGGTACAGCCGATCAGTAGTCCGTCAAGGGTTTGATAAACTTGTAGATTCTGGACTTCTACAACACAAAAAGAATCAAGGGGTAAGAGTCGCATGTCCAAGCAAAGAAGAGACTATTCAAATCTATGAAGCAAGAAGAGGTATTGAAAATGCTGTAATGATGATTTTGGTAGAAAAGCATAAGAGTCAAAATTTAGATTTATCTGCTATTGATGATTTAATAACTGAAGAGAAGCGCCTTCATAATACTGCTCACAATGATGAGCATACAAAGTTGTCTTGTGACTTTCATCTAAATTTAGCTGAGTTATGCGACAACAAGTATATTGTTGATAGTCTTAAACCACTTATTCCACTGAGTACACTTGCTGCTTCAGTTTATTCGAACCCTGAATCAACATTTTGTTCCTTTGCTGAGCATCATGATTTAGTTCAAGCAATCAAAAGCAATGATTTTCTCAGAGCCACTGAGTCAATCAATATACATCTTAATAACTGTGTCCATGCACTTGATTTTAGTAAGTCTATTAAAAATAGAAGTTACAGTCATATTTTTAGTTAACAAGTTATGAATAAAAAAGTCATTCAAAGTCTAAGTAACTATCCTCGAGATATGACAGGTTATGGAAAAGAATCTATTCATCCAAACTGGCCAAATAAAGCAAGGATTGCAGTTCAATTTGTTTTGAATTACGAAGAAGGGGGAGAGAACTCTATCCTTCACGGAGACCATGCTTCTGAAACTTTCCTTTCGGAGATAATTGGCGCAAAGGCATATGAAGGTGTAAGACATATGAGTATGGAGTCAATCTATGAATATGGATCCAGGGTTGGAGTTTGGAGAATATTAAGGCTTTTTAAGGAGTTTGATATTCCAATTACTATCTTTGCAGTTGGGCTTGCGATTGCCAGAAATCGAGAGCTAGCTGATTATATTGCTGAACATGATTATGATATTTGTGCCCATGGCTTTAGGTGGATAGATTATCAATTTGTTGAAGAAAGTGTCGAGCGAGAACATATGCAAGATTGTATAGCAATTTTGACAGAATTTTTAGGTAAGCGGCCTGAGGGCTGGTATACCGGAAGAAACAGTCCAAATACCAGAAAACTCGTTATTGAGGAAGGTGGCTTTTTATATGACAGTGATGCTTACGATGATGATTTGCCTTATTGGGCTAATGATTTTGAGACCGATAAAAAGCACCTTGTTATTCCTTACACTTTAGATGTCAACGATATGCGCTTTGCATCCCCGCAAGGATTTAATTCGGGAGACCAATTTTTTAATTATCTCAAGGACAGTTTTGATAACTTGTATCTTGAGGGAGAGGTATCTCCCAAAATGATGTCAGTAGGTATGCATGCTCGAATTTTAGGAAGGCCTGGAAGGATTATGGCTATGAGAAAATTTCTGGAATATGTATCAACTTTTGATGATGTTTGGTTGTGCTCTAGAAGAGAGATAGCAGACCATTGGTACAAGAATTTTTAGATTTAAAGATATGAAGTTACCACAAGAATTAGCAAAACAATCGACTGATAAGTTTTTAGATGTTTTTAAAAATTTATATGAACACTCGCCATGGTTTGTAGAGCAATCTATAGAGAGGGTTTTGATAGATGAAAAATACAACAACTTAGAAATATTCCATGAATTACTTTGTGAAATTATGCTTGCATCAGATACTGACATGCAAAATAATTTAATTACTGCTCATCCAATGTTGGCGGGCAAAAAGGCTCAAAATAATGAGTTAACAGATTTCTCAACAACTGAACAAAAATCAGCAGGATTAAATAATTGTACTGATGACGAAATTAAACTTTTTGAAAAGCTTAATGAAGAGTATTTTTCAAAGTTTAGCTTTCCATTCATAATGGCTGTAAAAGAGAAAAATAAATCAGAAATTATTTCGAGCTTTCTGATGCGTAAATATAACTCTAAAGAGGAAGAAAGGGCTAATGCTTTGGAACAAATTAATAAGATAGCCTGGCTTAGAATTAAGGAGATTTATGGAAAATAATAGGCTCATTGATGTTGCTTGCTCTGATAATGGAACTAAGGTAATTTATTGTAGTGATGAGTTCTTTGCGGACTCTTCTCGAATGCTTCAATCTAATGATCCAGTCTGGATTGAGGGTAAGTATGACGACAATGGAAAATGGATGGATGGATGGGAGAGCCGACGAAGAAGAGATGGAAAGAATGATTTTTGCTTTATTCGTTTAGGTAAGAAAGCATCTATCAATAGTTTTAATATCGATACAACCCACTTTACTGGAAATTTTGCTCCAGGTATCTCAATTCAGGGCTGTTCAGTCCCTGGAGGTACGACAGATGATTTAGTTGTTGACGGCAGTGCAGTTTCAGAATGGTTTGATCTTCTTGACAAAAAAGAAATTAAGGGGGACTCGCTCAATCGTTTTGACTGCGCTGTGAATAATCCAATTACACATTTAAAAATTACACTTCATCCAGATGGAGGTATTGCCAGATTCAGAGCTTATGGTGAATTTTGGGAAGAAAAAAGAGACTCTAGTTTTGATGGTGTCAATGTTCTGTCTAAAGAGAGCGGCGCAAGAGCCCTTTATGCAAATGATGAGCATTTTGGTAGATTGAGTAATATATTAGAAAAACATGAGCCATTAAGTATGGCTGATGGCTGGGAAACTAGAAGAAGAAGAGAGTCGGGTAATGATTGGGGTGTCCTAGCGCTGTCAAAGCCTGCTCAGGTTGATAAAATCATTGTTGATACGAAACATTTCAAGGGTAACTTTCCCCATAAATTCTCTATTTCTACTGCGCATATTTCTGATGAAGAGGACTCGGTCATTATAGAAGGTAGTGAGTCTTGGAAAAAACTGTTAGAACAACAAAAACTAGGAATGAATCAAATTCATACTTTTGAAACAAATGACATTTTACATAGTGAGCCGTTTACCCATGTTCGAATTGATATCTATCCCGATGGTGGAATTGCTCGTTTAAAGTTTATCGGTAAATTTATTTAGCTATGAAAAACATAAGACTAGTTCCAGAAAAACTAACTGAAGACAATTTTGCTGACTTTGGAGAGGTTGTTTCCATTCAAAGCAAACAGTCAAAGACTATAAATAATGGTTTTGCAGATAAATATGCTGACATTGCATCATTGGATACGAGCGAAGATCAGGGTCAAACCAGTGTCCATATTTTTGTGGCTAAGAGTAGGCAGTTTCCGCTTCATATTTCAATGCTAGAGAAGCATCCTTATTTCAGTCAAACCTTTATTCCAAGGCATTCATCTCCATTTGTAGTGGTAGTAGCGCCTCCCAAGGAGAGTCCATCAATTGAAAAACTAAAAGCTTTTATAACTAATGGTGAGCAAGGGATAAGTTATTCTCGTGGTGTCTGGCACTTTCCTCTTATCAGTATGAATGATAATTCACAATTTATCGTCATAGACAGAAAATATAATGAAGAGCTTGACACGATAGAGCAGTGTGAGGAGGTTTCTCTTGGTGACATTAATGTGATGCTGGAGTTAGGCTTATGATGCAAATATATTTACTTGACTGGCTAAATTTGGCATTAAAGCTGCTCCATGTAATTGCTGGAATTGCTTGGATTGGGGCATCATTTTATTTTAACTGGCTCGAAAACAAGCTGGATCGATTAAATAATAGAGATGAAATTGCAGGTAACCTATGGGCAGTTCATGGAGGTGGTTTTTATCATCTAGAGAAATATAAGAAATATCCTCAAACTCTCCCTGAGCCATTGCATTGGTTTAAGTGGGAAGCATATGTGACCTGGCTGTCAGGAATTTCGCTTCTCTCAGTTGTATATTATTTCAATGCGAGTACCTATTTATTAGCTACGAATAGCTCAATATCTGCAATGTACGGTGTTGGATTAAGCTTATTAGGATTAATACTTTTCTGGCTGATATATGACCTTTTGTGTAAGTCAAAATTGGTTAATAAATCAGCAATTTTTATTGCAATCATTTTTATAGTGGTTTCATTTTTTGCATTTTTCTATAGTAATATTTTCAATCCTAGGGCGGTCTATATGCAAATTGGCGCTATGGTTGGAACGGTT
>CABXDP010000044.1 GCA_902511025.1 uncultured Gammaproteobacteria bacterium
TTGTCAAAATATGGCTATTTTTAGTATTTTTTGGCCAATTAATTGAATAAAACTGTTAGATTCAATCAAAAAACCATACTTTTAACGAAAAAATCTTAAAATTTATACTTTTTTATAATTTTTAGCAATAAATTAGTTATTTACCTTGCTTGACAGCACAGAATTAATACTCTATATTCCACATTGCTCAAGTCGGCAGGCAGTGAGAAAAAAAGGTGTGTGCCAATTAGGTTAATCTACTAACATTAATACTTGGCTATCCTATGAGCGACTTGAGAATCAATAATTCAAAGCAATCATCCGGTCTTTTTACTGAGAACAATACACATTATTTTATTTCTGGATCGGAAGGTCCTTGCCTTATCTTTATTCATGGTGTTGGTTTATGTAGTGAAATATGGGAGCCTCAAGTTGAATACTTTTCTAAGCATTATAAAGTTATCACTTATGACTTCCTGGGTCATGGATTAACTCCACCTGCTAGAAAAAGCCCAACAATGGAGGATTATGTTGAGCAGTTAAATGATTTGGTAAGTTCGCTAGGTATTTCATCCTTCTCTTTAATTGGGCACTCTATGGGGGCAATTATCAGTATTGCTTATAGCTTAAAATATGAAGATAAAATTAACTCCTTAATTCCACTAAATATTGTTTATAAAAGGTCGAATGATGCTAGGGATCAGGTCTTAGATCGTGCTAACAAAATTTTACAGACAAGGAAAATAGGTAATATCGAACAAACAATGAGCAGGTGGTTTGAAAATATAAGGGAGCCTGATCAAACTGAGAAAATAAACAAGGTTCGTCAACTTTTACTAAGTACCTCTCCCAAGGGCTATGGTCATGCTTACAAACTGTTTGCAATGTCAGACTCTATCTTTGAAAATTTGCTTGATAATTTAAACGTACCTGTACTATACTTGACTGGGAGTGATGATCCAAACTCTAATTCCAAAATGTCTCATGAAATGGCGAAGGAATCTCCCAAAGGCCTTTCGAAAATTATAGATAATGAGGCGCACATGATGGCATACATTGCGCCTGCAAAGGTAAACAGAATAATTAAGGACTTTTTACAACAGAATGAATAAAGATAGAACAAGGAATTTAAGGCAAGCTCTAGGCTCTTTCCCAACTGGGGTTACAGTAGTTTCTTGTCTTGATAAAAACAAAAACCCTCTGGGCTTCACAGCAAATTCATTTACATCTGTCTCACTAGACCCAAAGCTCATTTCAATTTGTATTGACAAAGAGTCATTTAATATTGATTCTTTCTCAATCACTAAGCATTTTGCAGTCAGTGTTCTCTCAGAGAATCAGCAATCTATATCAACAATTTTTGCAACTCCTCACGAAGATCGTTTCAAAAATATAGATTGGAGTACTGAGGAAACTGGAAGCCCAATTATTAGTGGCGCAGTTGCCTGGTTTGATTGCAATACTCAGCAAGTAGTTGATGCAGGCGATCACCTTATTCTTATAGGGAATATTATTGCCTTCGACAGCACTCCAAAAACTCCTCTCATGTACCTCAGAGGAAACTATGTCAATCTTGGGCTAGAGCAAAAAATGCTGCTTGCAATGGAAAATGAAAATACTGAAATAATTGTAGGCGCAATAATAGAATCAACTAAAAAAGTGTTATTGTTGGAAGATAAAAAAAATGGCTCCCTCTACTTTCCCTCAGCATCAAGGCTTGGACACACTGACGATGACGAGAGCCTGCTTGGTGTTCTGAATAATCTTAATATATCTATTAATGAACATTATCTATTTTCAGTATTTGAGAAAGCAGAGGACAAAACCAGTCTTATTTACTACCGTGCTCAAGCCAAAGCAGCTATAGATACTTTGAATGACTTTTTTTATCCGTTTGATGCCATTCCATTTGACAAACTTAGTGATGAAGCGAGTAGAATAATGCTTAAAAGATACATTAAAGAAAGAGAGTTGAATGCATTTGGAATTTTTGTTGGAAAAGAAAGCGAAGGCAAAGTAGAAGCTATAAGCAAAAAATAATCAAAATATATAGGAACTGTTGAAATGGAATTTTCTTTATTTGCTCACATGGAAAGAATAGACGAAGGGCAGTCACAAAAAAGATTGTATGATGAGTTTGTTGAGCTCTGTCAAATAGCTGACAGGTCTGGCTTTAAAACGATTTGGAATGGGGAGCATCACGGCATGAACTTTACCATTGCACCAAACCCCTTTGTTAATCTGACCGATCTAGCCAATAAAACTGATAATGTTAGGCTTGGAACTGGAACAATTATTGCTCCCTTTTGGCATCCAATTAAACTCGCAGAAGAAGCGGCGATGACAGATATCATTTCAGGTGGAAGACTTGAGCTCGGAATCGCAAGAGGAGCCTACTCTTTTGAATATGATCGACTAGCTGATGGAATGGACCCTTTTTCTGCTGGCAACGCATTAAGAGAAATTGTGCCAGCAATTAAAGCCCTATGGAGGGGTGACTATACGGGAGAAGGTGAGCATTGGTCCTTTCCAAAAACAACCAGCTCTCCTAAGCCTCAACAATCTCCAAATCCTCCAATATGGATTGCAGCCAGAGATCAAAATTCTCATGACTTTGCAGTAAAAGAAGGCTGTAATGTCCAGGTAACACCTCTATGGCTAGGCGACGAAGAAGTTTCATCACTGATGGAAAAATTTAATATTGCCTGTGAAAAACATCATGACATCAAGAGGCCTAAAATCATGGTCTTACGCCATACTTTTGTAGCTGAGTCTGAAGAAGAGGTTCAACAAGGCGCTAAAGATATCTCTCGTTTTTATTGTTATTTTGGAGCTTGGTTCAAAAATGAACGTCCTGTTGAGCAGGGCCTAATGGAGAAACTTTCAGAAGAAGAAATGGCAAAACTAGAAATGTATTCTCCTGAAAATATGCGTAAAAATAGCATTATTGGCTCGCCTGATGAAGTCATTAAAAGAATCAAGTTTTGTGAAGATCTTGGCTATGATGAATATAGCTACTGGATTGATAGTAGCATGGATTTTGAAACAAAAAAGAAATCACTGGAGCTCTTTATAGACAAAGTTATGCCTGAATTTATTTAAATAGGTCAATGATGAAACACTTTAAACACTACATTAATGGGAAATTTTCAGAGGGCTCAGAAAAGTTTGAGACCTTAAACCCTGCCAATGGTAAGCCTTGGGCAACCTTTCCTGCAGCCTCAGAACATGAATCAAACTTAGCTGTTGAGTCAGCTCATGATGCTCTTTATGAGGGAGAGTGGTCAAAACTTAACGCAACTCAACGAGGAAAGTTGATACATAGGCTCGGAGATTTAATTGCTAAAAATGCCTCAGAATTAGGAGAACTAGAAACAAAGGATAGCGGAAAGCTTGCAGTTGAAACAAGAGCTCAATCAAGCTACGTAGCAGACTACTACTATTACTATGCTGGCTTAGCTGACAAAATTCAAGGAGAGGTTCTTCCAATCGACAAGCCAAATATGCAGGTTTTTACAACCCGTGAGCCTATTGGTGTAGTAGTTGCCATTGTGCCTTGGAATGCTCAATTATTTTTATCGGCCACTAAAATTGCTCCGGCTTTAGCAGCGGGCAACACTATTGTCGTTAAGGCCTCTGAGCAGGCTCCTGCTGCATTATTTAAATTTGCTGAACTGGTTGATGAATGCGGCTTTCCACCGGGCGTGATTAACATCATTACAGGGTTTGCAGATCCCTGTGGCAAGACTCTAACTACGCACCCTAAAGTTGCGAGAATTGCTTTTACTGGTGGAACAGAAGTTGCAAGACATATTGTAAGGAATAGTGCGGAAAACTTTGCTCATGTCAGCTTAGAATTAGGTGGAAAATCACCTATGATTATTTTTGAAGATTGCAACATTGATGGCGCTGTTAACGGAATCATTGCAGGCAACTTTGGTGCTTCTGGACAGAGTTGTGTTGCAGGCTCAAGAGTCTTTATACAGCGTTCGATTCACTCTAAAGTACTTGAACTTATTAAGCAGCGTGCAAAAAAGATTATTATTGGCAATCCACTTGATAGCAAAACTCAGGTGGGGCCGTTAGCAACAATTCATCAAGTTGAAAGAGCTTCAAAAGTGATCAATGACTCTGTGAAGCAAGGCGCCAATTTAGTTTTTGGAGGCAAGCCGCCAAGCCAGCTAAAAGAAGGCTGGTATTTTGAGCCCACCCTGTTGGACTGCACAAGCCAAGAGT
>CABXDP010000045.1 GCA_902511025.1 uncultured Gammaproteobacteria bacterium
TCCGAGCTTTCTTTGGAGGAAGTTTTTGAAAACGATCGGGAAAAGCAAAGCCAAATAAACAACAAACATGGACTTCGATCCGAACCAGTTTGCCGAGAGCGAGCCAAAAGCAAAGTAGTCACAAAGCAGCATTGTAACCACTACAGCAACAATAGCCATGTACCTTTTTACAAAAATAAAGCCTGCAAAAAGTGCAATTGCAGCCATGGGTGTAAAGTTTGGCGGATGAGGCAAAAGTCGTCCAGCGACGCCTAGGGCAATTAAGACTGCCAAAATAACTAAATAACTAAAACTTGAATTAAGTTTGTAATCTTGATTGTCCATCATTTCTCTCCAAATAATTTCAAATAATCATATCTTAAAAGGCTTCCATGTTCAAGCGAATAAATGTATCTTCAAAAAGAATAACATCGTGCGCACCTACCATTGACATTGAGCCGTTAACATACAAGGCCCAATAGGTATTCCCAACAGCCTCCACTCCGCCCAAAGACATAATCTGAGGACCAAAACTTGTCTCTTTAACCCCGACAACAACGAGCTGTCTGATAGCGTCATAGGAGTTGATTCCTTTTTCCACCGCCTTGACCACTGTTAAGTTAATTTGATCAGCCGATGTAATTGCCAAAGACAGTTGAACCGTCTCCGTTACGTTGTCAGCTGAAACCGTGAGCGGCTGGAATGAAAACAAACCAAACAAAAAAATTGTTAAGAATTTGAGGTTAAATTTCATTCAGTGTTGAAGGTGTCTTAAAAAGACGAATTTTATATCAAAAATACCAAACTGCAAGAGCCATCAAAAAAAATAGTTCTAAACTAGAAAGGAAATTTCTTATTTCCAAAGCCAGGCATTTTGGACATGTCAGGCATACCGCCTTGACCCTGCATTCCCTCCATTTGCTGCATCATCTTTTTCATCTTGCCGCCCTTCATTTTTTTCATAGTTTTTTGCATTTTTTCAAACTGCTTGAGCAGCTTGTTGACGTGCTGAACATCAGTCCCCGATCCTGCTGCAATTCTTTTTTTACGGGAACCTTTGATAAGGTTGACGTGGTTTCTCTCTTTAGGGGTCATCGAATTGATAATGGCAATCATTCTGGAGCTCTCTGTGTCTCCAATCATTTGATTTTTAACGCTTTGGGGCATTTGACCCATACCTGGAAGTTTATCCATAAGCGCGCCCATACCGCCCATATCCTGCATTTGAATGAGCTGATCCCTCATGTCATCAAGATCGAACCGACCTTTGGCCATTTTCTGAACATTTTTTTGTGCTTTTTTGTGATCAACCTTCTTAGAGATCTCATCCACCAATGAAAGAACATCACCCATTCCAAGGATTCTTGATACCAATCTATCCGGATGAAAAGCCTCTAAAGCATCTGTCTTTTCACCAACACCCATAAATTTGATTGGCTTTCCAGTGATGTGTCTGACTGAGAGGGCCGCGCCACCTCTTGCATCACCGTCAGTTTTAGTGAGAATGACACCGGTTAGCGGCAACACATCAGAAAATGCTTTAGCTGTATGAGCTGCATCCTGACCGGTCATTGAATCGACAACAAAAAGCGTTTCAATTGGATTGACTTGTTTCTGGAGGGTTTGTATCTCAGACATCATCTGCTCGTCAATCGCAAGCCTTCCTGCTGTATCGACTAAAAGAACATCATGGAACTGCGATTGGGCTTGTTTTTTTGCCTCAGCAACAATTTTTTCGGGCTTCTCATCTACAGTCGATGGAAAAAAATCGACCTCTATCTCTTGAGCGAGAACTTTTAGCTGCTCAATTGCAGCTGGTCTGTAGACATCAGCACTAACAACCAGAACTTTCTTTTTTTGATCCTCTTTTAAAAACCGAGCTAACTTTGCAATTGAGGTTGTCTTACCAGAGCCTTGAAGACCAGCAACCATAACAACGGCAGGTGGCTGAGTTGCAAGGTCTAGAGACTCATTTTGTCCACCTATAACCTCTGTTAATTCTGACTCAACTAGTTTAATAAAGGCTTGAGATGGGTTTAATCCTTCGCCAACCTTTAAGCCAACTGCTTTTGTTTGAACTCTATCAATGAAATACTTAATGACGTCCAGCGCAACATCAGCCTCAAGGAGGGATCTCCTGACCTCACGAATAGCTTCCTTGATATTGGCTTCAGATAACTTATTTTTGCCCTGAAGGGCTTTAAAACTATTGGAAAGACGATCTGTTAAATTATCAAACATTGTGTTCTAGTTCACTGAAATATATTATTATATAAGCTTTTGTAAAGCCATTGCTAGAGATGCCATTACTACATACTCTGCCATTTATTACCTACCTCATTGCTGGGCTTTTGCTGACTCGATATTTTGTACTAGATACGGTGACAAATCAACACAGAATCATCGTTAATTTGTTGCTTTTAGTGGCGTGCTCGTCTCATGGCTACATCTTGTTTGAGCTCTGGCAGCACGAAGGCGTATTTTTTGGATTGACGGTAAGTATTTCATTTGTTGCCTGGGTTGTGGCAACGCTTTTGTTTTTGACCTCATTCACTAAACCAATTCACTCTCTTGGAATCATCGTCTACCCTTTGAGTGCCATTGCAGTGATTGTCGCCTTTCTCTATCCAGGCTCACAGGGCAAGTTGCTTTCCATTTCAATTGCTGCCCATGTATTTTTATCAATTGGAGCATACGCCCTCCTCTCTCTAGCTGTTGGTCAATCAGTACTTCTAAGTATTCAAGAGCGCTACCTGCATGAACACAACTTTAACACTTTTGTAGACAAACTTCCTGCACTTCAAACTATGGAAGACTTTTTATACCAGACCCTCAAGATGGGATTCTTACTGCTGACACTCTCACTCATCTCAGGTTACTTATATATCACTGATTTTTTCACTCAGCAACTGGGTTTCAAGACTATTCTATCAGTCATGGCATGGATTGGATTTGCTGGCATCTTATTTGCCCACATGGTTTTTGGAATCAGAGGCAGGTTAATTGTTATATTGACTCAAATTGCCTTTACCGTATTGCTTTTGTCTTACTTTGGAACTAAATTCTTTATAGAGTTCTTGGCCATATGACCTCTGAATATAAAACACTCAAAGGTGAATGCTTATGTGGCCAGGTTTCATGGCAGCTCTGAGGACCCTATGAGTTTTTTGGGATGTGTCAATGCTCGCGGTGTAGAAAGGTAACGGGCGCTGCATTTGCAACGAATCTCTTTGTCAAAGCAAATCAATTTAAGTGGCTTACAGGGGAGAGTGAAGTGGATGAATACGAAATGGAAGCGCCCAATACTTTTGGCAATGCTTTTTGTCAAAAATGCGGCTCGAGAGCGCCAAAGTTTTCTTCTGCAAGGGGCTGGATGATGGCCCCGTTAGGAAGCACGATGCAGACGCCAGAAATTGAGCCAACACTCGTGTGCGCCAAAGATCATACAGACTGGTTTAAAAAACTCGAGGAGATGATTTAGTCGATATGAAGAACTGCAAGGAATGCCTCTTGCGGAATATCTACTCTTCCGATAGACCTCATTCTTTTCTTACCCTTCTTTTGCTTTTCAAGTAGCTTTCGTTTGCGCGTTATGTCTCCGCCATAGCACTTTGCGGTCACATTTTTTCTGAGTGCCTTAACGTTGGTTCTAGAGATAATCTTAACGCCAATACAAGCCTGAATCGCAACATCAAACATTTGCCTTGGAATAAGCTCTTTCATCTTTCCAGCAATCTCTCTGCCTTTATAGACAGAGTTGTTCCTGTGGATAATGAGTGCTAAAGCGTCAACGCCTTCATTATTAATCAGAATGTCTAAGCGGATTAAGTCAGAGGTTTGGTATCGCTCAAACTGATAATCCATCGAGGCAAATCCCCTTGAAACAGACTTCAGCTTGTCAAAGAAATCAAGAACAACCTCATTCAAAGGCAACTCATAAACAATCGATACCTGTCTGCCCAGATAGTTAATGC
>CABXDP010000046.1 GCA_902511025.1 uncultured Gammaproteobacteria bacterium
TGTAATTACTACGTTTTTCAACCTAGGGTCTTTAGTGCCTGTTGAAAGAAGCATTGTGAGCTCTCGCTTTATGAGCTCATTAACTCTATCTGCTCTAAAGCTGGGCTGTTGGGGCATTTAGTCTCTATTCCTAAAGTGAGCGAGCTCTCTCAATTCTTTCAAATACCTCAATCTGATCTCCTGGCTGGACATCAGTATAGTTAAGAACACCTATACCACATTCAGTGCCAGATTTAACTTCCTTAACATCATCTTTGAAACGTCTCAGAGACTCTAATTCGCCTTCATAGATGACAACACTCTCACGCAAAACACGAATCGGGCTGTCTTTCCTAACTACACCCTCTTCAACCATGCAACCAGCAATATCGCCAAACTTAGGAGATCTAAATACATCCTTCACGCCAGCAATTCCAATTATATTTTCACTCAGCTCAGGGCTCAGCATTCCACCCATGATAGCCTTGATATCATCAATCAGGTTATAGATGATACTGTAATACTCTATCTTAACACCCTCAGTGTCGGCAGTTTTTCGAGCAACCGCATCCGCTCTGACGTTAAATCCAAGAACAATTGCCTCAGACGCACTGGCTAAAGAAATATCAGTGTTGTTAATTGCCCCAACACCTGAAGAAACTACTTTAACCTTAACTTCATCAGTTGAAAGCTCTTCCAAAGCCTCAACTAGGGCCTGTGCTGAACCTCTTACATCAGACTTAATTAAAACATTAACTGTTGAAACCTCGCCATCTTCCATTTTTGAAAAGAAGTTATCCATCTTCTCTGCCTGTTGCTTTTGAAGTTTCGTTTCACGATCTTTTGTTTTTCTAAACTCAGCAACCTCTTTTGCTTTCCTTTCACTTTCCACAGCCAAAACCTCAGCACCTGAGTCAGGCACCCCCGAAAGACCTAAGATCTCAACTGGGGTTGACGGCCCGGCCTTGTTAATTGGCTTACCTTGATCATCAATGATTTGCTTGACCTTGCCAAATTCTAGCCCTGCAATAACAATGTCACCTTTATTTAGAGTTCCAGATTGAACAAGCACTGTTGTAACCTTTCCTCTTCCTTTATCCAGTCTGGCTTCAAGAACGACACCACTTGCAGGCTTATCAGAAACAGCACTAATTTCAGCCATTTCAGCTGTCAATGTAATGCTTTCCAAGAGCTCATCAATACCCTCGCCGGTATGTGCTGAAACGCCAACCATTAGGACGTCACCACCCCATTCATCTGCAATCACGTCATGGGTTGAAAGGACCTGTTTAACTTTGTCGATTTCGGCTCCCTCTTTATCTATTTTATTGATGGCAACAATAATAGGCACATTCGAATCTTTGGCATGTTTGATTGACTCAATAGTTTGCGGCATCACGCCGTCATCAGCTGCCACAACTAAAATGACGATATCTGTCGCTGATGCTCCTCTTAGGCGCATCTTAGAGAATGCAGCGTGTCCTGGTGTATCAATAAAAGTAATCAGACTTCCCTTTTGTTCAACCTGATAAGCTCCAATATGCTGAGTAATCCCACCTGCCTCAGCTGATGCGACTTTTGATTTACGTATATAGTCAAGCAGTGAAGTTTTTCCGTGATCGACATGGCCCATAATAGTAACAACTGGAGGTCTAGGCATAGAGTCTGCCTCATTAATATCGTCTTGGACTAGGCTGTCTTCGATAGTTTCTTCATTACTTGCAATTGGAGTGTGTCCCATCTCTTCTACAACCAGAATAGCTGTGTCTTGATCTATTACATCATTAAGCGTTGCCATAACACCCATGCCCATCATAACCTTTAAGACTTCACCAGCTTTGGTCGTCATCTTAAGGGCAAGCTCAGAGATCTTAATTTGTTCAGGTATATGTATCTCATGCTTTATCGGTTCAACCGGCATATGAAAGCCATGTTGTGCCTGCTCGTCTTGGACTTTTTGAGATATTTGTGTTCTCTCTTTTTTCTTAAGCTTTCTGTTTGGGTTGTGCTTTGCAACATGAAGCTCTCTTCTTTTAGGTGCAGCTGCTGGTGCAGACCTTAATCTCTTTGGTCCTTTCTTCTTCTCATTTTCTTTATCAGCCTCGATCTTTTCTTTGTCTCTTTTTTCCTTATCCTCTTTTTCAGTCTGCTCTTTTAAATTTTTTTGAGCTTGCAATTCTTCATTTTTGATTTTTTGTTGACGGACCATGTCGTTGCGCTTTGCATCATGTTCTTCATCTTTTTGCTCAGCAATTCTTCCAACCTCGAGTGCCTCTTTGGCCTTTAAAACAGCTGCATCATCTATCTCTAAAGATTGGTCATTTTGAGGGACTTCACGCTTCTTTTTTACCTGGATCTTAACTCCGCCAGCGGATGTATTGGAAGTTGGCTTTGTAGTTTTTCTCGATACAGAGATACTCGACTTTGTTGCTGATCGTTTACTCAAACTCGACATCAAAATTTGCCTTTCTTCAGCTGAAATATTAGACTCTGCAGTCTTACCATCGATCCCTGCTGCTGAGAGAATAGTAATAACCTGATCAGGCGACTTTTTGAGTAATTTTGATAAAGTTTCAACTGTATGTGCCATTTTCCTACCTATATTTGAGTAACGATTACTGTAATTATCCTAAGTGATTAATCAAACCAGCCCTCTTTTTCTCTGGCTGCCATGATAACAGCTGATGCAGTGTCATTTCCAATATCTTGAATTTCTAATAATTCAACAATTGAGAGCTCTGCTAGATCATCTACAGTATTGATATCAGCTCCAACCAAAGCGGATGCAAGTGAGTCATCAACCCCCTCTACCCCAAGCAACACTTCGGTAGCCTCTGCATCATTCAAGGCTTTTACGAGCTGAGCATCCTGCGCTCTTTCTTGCAGTTCATCAACCATCTCAGAGTCAAATTCTTCAATCTTAGAGAGTGTGTCTGCTTCAGCCTCTGCAATATCATCCAGACTTGTATAACCCTCATCTATCAAAACACCCGCAACCTCAGCATCAACACCGAGCTTTTCAGCAAGCTTTTCGCCAGTTTTTTGCATCTCCTGGGCCTGCAGTTCATCAGCATCATTTAAAGACATGACATTGAGTTTCCAGCCTGAGAGCTTGCTTGCAAGCTTAATATTTTGACCACCTCTTCCAATAGCAAGGGCTAACTGGTCTTCTTCAACTGCAATATCCATAGATCTCTTGTCTTCATCCACAACAATTGAACTCACCTCTGCAGGAGCCATAGCATTAATTACAAATTGTGCTGGATCATCATCCCACAGGATGATGTCAACTCGCTCTCCATTAAGCTCATTAGAAACAGCTTGAACTCTAGCGCCCCTCATGCCAATGCACGAACCAATCGGATCAATGCGCTTGTCTTTGGCTTTCACCGCAAGCTTTGAGCGAAGACCAGGGTCTCTTGCACCAGCTTTAATTTCAATAACTCCTTCACTTATTTCAGGAACCTCCATCTCAAATAGCTGAACCATCATATCGTTAACTGTTCGGCTTAAGAAGATTTGCGCACCTCGTGGAGTTGATTTAACCTCTTTAATGTAGGCTCTCAGACGATCATTTTTTCTTATCGATTCATTAGGAATCAGGTCATACTTTGAAATCATGCCATCGATTCCACCCATGTCAACATAGACATTGCCCCGATCCACCCTTTTAACAGTAACCATAACCACTTCACCTACCCTCTCGGAATAGTTATCAACCACAACTGTTCTCTCTGCCTCACGAACCTTTTGAATAATAACTTGTTTAGCCACCTGAGCTGCAATTCTTCCAAACTCAAGAGACTCCA
>CABXDP010000047.1 GCA_902511025.1 uncultured Gammaproteobacteria bacterium
ATTCTGTCCATGCCACAGAAGATGTTACAGATTTACTTAAGTCTTACTCTAAATCAAGAGGGGTAATCCATGCCTATTCTGGAAGTCTTCAGCAAGCAGAAAATTTACTGAAAATAAACTTTTCATTTGGTTTTGGGGCTGCACTTACGAATCCACATGCATACAAACTTCATGATATTGTTAACTTCTTACCAATTGAATCGATAGTCATTGAAACAGATGATAGAAATAATCCTGATGAATTAATTCAAGTTGCTGAAAGGGTTGCAAGAATCAAAAAAATAACTGTTGAAGAGGTCATTGAACAATGTGACCAGAATACATACAATCTCTTTAAGATTAGCTAATGGCTGGAAGTTGTGCTCGAACTGAAATACTGGTTGGTCAGCTAGGGTTAGCTCAATTGGCAGAGTCGCATGTAGTCATTGCAGGCCTTGGAGGTGTTGGTGGTGCATGTGCAGAATCCCTGTGCAGAGCTGGCATAGGAGAACTCACACTGATTGATTTTGATTTAGTCGCCAAGACTGACCTTAATCGCCAAATCATTGCCCTTCATTCTACCTTGGGCAAATCAAAGGTTGAGGTTTTATCAAAAAGACTCAGAGACATAAATCCTGATACATTAGTTAATGAAAAGAATCTATTTATTGACGGCAAAAAAGCTGAAGAAATTGCAAATGAAGAGGATTACAATTTTGTGGCAGATTGTATTGACGCGATTGCATGCAAAACAAATCTAATTGATGCTTGCAATCGTTTTAATAAACCAATAATTTCAAGCATGGGGGCTGGAGGAAGGCTAGACCCTACAAAAGTTACAATCTCAAGAATGGATAAAACAGAATATTGTGGACTTGCTAGAGAACTCAGAAGACAACTCAGACTGAAGCGTGCATCGTTAAAATTTCCTGTGGTCCACTCAACAGAAGTTCAAATAAAAGCTCTTCCTCACGAAGCAGTTCATAAAACTGAGTTTTCACCGTCTGGAAGATCCAGAGCGGTCAATGGCGCCATATCCTATATGCCCAATATATTTGGATTAATGATGGCAGGACACATTATTCAAACTATACTAAAATCATAAAAAAACAACTAGCCCTATACTATGGTAAGAACAGAAACCCCAATTTGTGAGTTTGATCTCCCAGCAATTGATTTCAGGCTCAAAGGCGTTGATGATCAATACTACGACCTAAATTCACTTAAAGGAGAAAATGGATTACTAATCATGTTTATTTGTAATCATTGTCCTTACGTCAAATCAATAATTAGCAGGATTATTAGAGACACGAGCGAATTAAAGCAAGCAGGAATAAATAGCGTAGGAATTATGTCAAATGATCAAACCGAATATGAGGAGGACTCATTCGAAAATATGAAAAAAATGGCGCTTAGCCATAACTTTCCTTTCCCTTATCTGGTTGATGAAACTCAGGAGGTAGCAAGAACCTACGGAGCTGTTTGCACACCTGATTTTTTTGGATACAACAATAAGCTTGGTCTTCAATATAGAGGTAGACTAGATGAGTCTCGAAAAGAATCAGTTGATGGCGCCAAGCGAGAGTTGTTTGAAGCAATGAAACAAATTTCAAAAACTGGTAGAGGCCCTGATCATCAAATTCCTTCAATGGGATGCTCAATTAAATGGTTTGAATAAAAATAATCATTAAATCATCTGAAATGAACTGCTGTCGTTTCAATGCTTAACGGAAATTAAGGGTATAATCCTCCCTTTTTCTCAACACCCCCACTCATATTATGTCTGATCAGGGATCTAGCATTACATTCAATAGCTTTGGCCTGTCTGATCCGATAATTAAGGCGCTTGATGAGGTTGGCTATGAAACTCCATCGGCCATTCAAGAGCAATGCATTACTCACCTTCTTAAAGGTCATGATGTAATTGGACAAGCCCAAACAGGTACAGGGAAAACAGCTGCATTTTCGCTTCCTTTGATTGACAGAATTGATATCAAAAACAATCAAGTTCAACTTTTAGTCCTAACGCCAACTCGTGAACTGGCAATCCAGGTATCTGAAGCTATCCAAACTTACTCCAGGCATATCAAAGGTTTTCATGTCCTTCCAATTTATGGCGGCCAATCTTATGATGTTCAATTAAGACCACTCAAAAGAGGCGTTCATGCTGTAGTTGGAACACCCGGGAGAGTAATGGATCATCTTAAAAGAGGCACACTTAAGCTTAATTCGCTTAAGGCTTTGGTATTAGATGAAGCAGATGAAATGCTCAGAATGGGCTTCATTGATGACGTGAAGTGGGTCATGGAGAAGCTACCAGAAGAGCGTCAAATTGCCCTCTTCTCTGCAACCATGCCTGATGTCATTAGAAGAGTAGCGGAAAAATTTTTGGACAAACCCAAAATAGTTAAAATTAAAACAAAAACTGCTACAGCCAAAACAATATACCAAAGGTATTGGCTTGTTGGCGGAGTTCATAAACTGGACGCATTGACTCGAATTCTTGAAGTTGAAGTCTTTGACGCCCTTCTGATTTTTGTCAGAACAAAAACGGCAACAGTAGACCTTGCAGAAAAGCTATCAGCCAGAGGCTTTACAGCAGAAGCAATTAATGGTGATATTGCGCAAAATCATAGGGAGCGAATAATTCAGCACCTAAAAAAAGGGAAAATTGATATCCTTATTGCAACTGATGTTGCTGCAAGAGGTCTTGATGTTGATCGAATCTCTCATGTAGTGAATTATGATATTCCCCAGGACCCAGAGTCCTACGTCCATAGAATTGGAAGAACTGGTCGCGCTGGAAGAGATGGAAAAGCAATACTATTCGTTGCTCCCCGAGAAAGAAGAATGCTGAAAACCATTGAAAGAATTACTCGACAACCAATTGAGCCAATGATGCTGCCGTCAGCAAAAATCATTAATGAACAAAGGATTTTAAACTTTAAGCAAAGGATTACCCAAACTCTTGAAAATCAAGATCTCTCAATTTTTTCCGATTTAGTCCTTAGCTATCAGAAAGAAAATGAAGTCGATCTATTTAAAATTGCATCCTCTCTTGCACTGATGGCACAAGGAACAGAGCCCCTATTACTTAGTGAAAAAGAGAGCATTCAACCCAAAATAGACTCTAAGGACAATAAAACCATTGCAATTTCAATCCATGCTGAACCTCTCAAAGATAATCCATCCATTCAAATGAGAAGATACAAAATATCATTAGGAAGAAGGGACAATATTAAGCCAGGGAATATTTTGGGAGCAATCGCCAATGAGGCTGAAATAAGTAGCGCATTCATTGGTGCAATTCAAATCCATCAAGACTTCACAACCGTTGATTTACCGGATGAGATGCCTAAAGAAACTCTTCAAATCCTCAAGAATACTAGGGTATTTGACAAAAAACTCAATATGGAAGAGTTGACTGAAAAAAATAATAAAACCTCTCC
>CABXDP010000048.1 GCA_902511025.1 uncultured Gammaproteobacteria bacterium
AGCTCTTGTAGAGGCAATCAAAGAAGGAGTGCCAGAACACGAAGTAGCTCTTCACTCCACTCAAGCAATGGTTCGAGAAATTGCTAAGCGCTATCCTAACTCTGAGCTAATGGATACATGGACTTGGTTTCAATCAGGCATCAATACTGATGGCGCGCACAATCCAGTCACTACTAGACAAGTTCAAAAAGGGGATATCTTAAGTCTTAACTGTTTTTCAATGATTGCTGGTTACTACGTTGCGCTTGAAAGAACCTTATTTTATGATCATGTTGATGATGAGTCTTTGAGATTGTGGGAAATCAATGTAAAAGTTCATGAAGAGGGTATGAAACTAATCAAGCCAGGGGTTGCTTGCAAAGATATAGCTCTTGAGCTTAACAAAATTTTTGAAGAATATAATTTACTTGAAAGCAGAACATTTGGCTATGGTCACTCATTTGGAGTTCTATCTCATTACTATGGCCGTGAGGCTGGTGTTGAGCTTCGAGAGGATATCGATACAGTCCTTCAAAAGAATATGGTTGTTTCGATGGAGCCAATGATTATGATCCCAGAGGGTAAACCGGGAGCAGGTGGTTACAGAGAGCATGACGTACTGGTTCTTACTGAGGAAAGTGCTTATGACATCACCAAGTTCCCATTTGGACCAGAGCACAACATTATTAAGTAATATCAGTATTTGTAAGCAATGATAAAAATAGAATATTCTGAATTGCTCACTGAATTGCGAGAAGTTGCTAGAGATGCCGGCAGTGAGATAATGATGATCTATGAAAGTTCATTTGACGTTAAATATAAAGGTGATGGTTCACCAGTTACTCTTGCCGATCAGGCTGCTGAAAAACTCATCTTAAGTCAACTCAAGAAAATTATTCCTGATATTCCAATAGTATCCGAGGAGAATGCTAGCAGTCATGAATTAGAGGCTGGTGATCAATTTTTTCTAATTGACCCGCTTGATGGAACAAAAGAATTTCTAAAAAAGGATGGACTTGGCTCGTTTACGGTAAATATTGGTCTCATTGAGAATGGTATTCCAACTCTAGGAGTTGTTTTTGCACCAGCGCTTAATCGTATGTTTTGTGCCTCAAATCTAACGGGAGCTTTTGAAGAATCTGATAATGGTCTTAAAGAAATTAAAATAAGAGAAGTTCCAAATTCGGGTCCTGTGGCAGTTGCAAGTGTATCCCATAGGGATGAATTAACAGATAATTGGCTTATGGATAATAACGTTAAGAAGACGGTTTCAATAGGCTCTTCATTAAAGTTTTGTCTGGTCGCCTGCGGTGAGGCAGATGTCTATCCTAGATTTGGCCCAACAATGGAGTGGGATACTGCAGCGGGAGATGCTGTATTAAGGTCAGCAGGTGGTAAAGTCTTAATGCCAAATAGCGAACCATTCAATTATGGCAAACAAAGCTATAGAAATAGTGCTTTTATTGCACATGGGAATTTTTAATTGAAGTTCTAGAGCTGACCTAACTCTCGTATGAATAAATCTCTACCATCATCTCATCAGCTATAAGCTCGAGCTTGTCTCTGACAAGATGCTCATCAAGATCACTAGGTATATGAAGTGTAATTTGAGCCTTAAAAAGTTGCTCTCCTGACATTGAAGCATCAATGATTTCAGTCTTTAACTCTTCAACATTAGCTTTTAACTCGTCCGCCAACACGTGGGAGAGTTTATTAATAATGCCAACATGATTTTGCCCAATAAGCTCGATACTATAACTTTTAACATTACTCAGCTCATCAATAGGCAGAGTTTCCTCGCAAGCAATTTGAAGACCTAAAGATGCGGAAGTTAAATCTTTTTTTAATTTAGAAGCGTCACTTGATGGCACGTTGACTTTAAGAATTCCAGCGAATTTGCCTTCAAAACTAGACATATTGCTCTCAATCCAGTCACCATTATTTGAAACAATAATCTTTGACAGGCCGTCAACAAGCCCAGGCTTATCGTCTCCTAAAACGCTAATCAAAAATGATTTCATAAAAGTCTACTTATAATCTTCAATACTCGGACAAGAACAAACTAAATTCTTATCGCCATAGACATTATCCACTCTTGAAACTGGTGGCCAGTACTTTACTCGCCTTAGGCTCTCGACAGGATAAGCGGCCTCTTCCCTGGAATATGAAAATTCCCATTGAGACGATGTTACCATTTCTAAAGTGTGCGGCGAATTAATTAATGGATTATCTTCAGTCGAATATTCACCTGACTCAACCTTTTTGATTTCTTTTCTTATTTGAATCATTGCCTCACAGAACCGATCAAGCTCATCCAATGACTCAGACTCTGTTGGCTCGATCATCAATGTTCCAGCAACTGGAAAAGACATTGTAGGCGCATGAAAACCAAAATCTATTAAACGCTTGGCGACATCATCAACACTTATTCCAACTGAGTCTTTAATAGGCCTAATATCAATAATACACTCATGAGCGATTCTTCCATTTTCGTCACTGTAAAGAATTGGATAGTGCTCCTCAAGGCGCTTGGCAATATAATTTGCGTTCAAAATAGCGTTACAGGTTGACTCATAGAGTCCATCTTTTCCAAGCATTGCAATATACATCCAACTTATTGGAAGGATACTCCCTGAACCCCAAGGGGCACCTGAAATACTGCCAACATCTGTATTATTAAGAGGTGTTCTCGGTAAAAAATCGATCAAGTGTTCTTTTACCCCAATTGGGCCAACACCCGGACCACCGCCACCATGAGGAATTGCAAATGTCTTGTGAAGGTTTAGGTGCGAGACATCTCCGCCAAACTCCCCTGGAGCAGAGAGTCCAACCATTGCATTCATATTCGCGCCATCAATATATACTTGCCCACCAGCATCATGGATAATATTGCAAACCTCTCTCACGTCTTTTTCAAAAACACCATGAGTTGAAGGATATGTAATCATTATTGCGGCAAGATTCTCTTCGTGTTCCTTAGTTTTTGCTCTTAAATCGACAAGATCAATATTGCCCTCATCTGTACTGTCAATCACTATAACTTTCATTCCAGCCATCTGGGCAGAGGCAGGATTTGTACCATGAGCCGATGATGGAATCAAACAGATGTTTCGATTTTCATCACCCCGACTTTGATGATATCCTCTAATTGCAATTAATCCAGCGTATTCTCCTTGAGCTCCAGAATTGGGCTGAAGTGAAATGGCTGAATAACCGGTCGCCTCGCATAGCATCTCCTCAAGTTCACTAATCATCTGCTGATAACCAATTACCTGATTCATCGGAACTGCTGGAT
>CABXDP010000049.1 GCA_902511025.1 uncultured Gammaproteobacteria bacterium
TCACAAATTCATCACTCAGATGTTCATGCATCCAGCGTCGAGAGCTTCCTTTTTTTGCCACGATTTAAGTTGTGTGAAATGAATAGTTCATTTTATAAGAGAAGTTCTTGGAACATTATTGAATTGATTTTTGATTTATGTCAGGGCTCATTAAATTTATCCGGGATAATATCCCATCGTTTTTTAATAAGAAGTAGTAATTATGGCAGTCAAACTAAGAAACATAGCAATTATTGCACATGTAGATCATGGCAAGACAACGCTAGTAGATAAATTACTCTCTCAATCACAAACCTTTGATGATCGTTTCAAGGCAACTGACAGGATGATGGATTCGAATGACCTTGAAAAGGAAAGAGGAATCACAATCAGCTCAAAAAATACTGCCATCAACTGGGGCGACTATCGAATTAATATTGTTGATACACCTGGACATGCTGATTTTGGTGGAGAGGTAGAAAGAGTTCTTTCAATGGTTGATAGTGTTCTTCTATTAGTTGATGCTGTAGATGGGCCCATGCCGCAAACTCGCTTTGTTACAAAGAAAGCTTTTGAGCAAGGGCTTAATCCAATTGTCGTGATAAATAAAATTGATAGACCGAGCGCAAGACCTGACTGGGTTATTGATCAGGTTTTTGAGCTTTTTGACCAATTAGGTGCTACTGAAGAGCAATTAGATTTTCCTGTGATTTATGCTTCTGCACTTGGCGGCTATGCTTCTGAGGATGATTCAGTCAGAGATGGTGATATGACCCCAATGTTTGAAGTAATTATCGATAAAGCTCCTGCTCCTAAGGTTGACATTGATGGACCCTTTCAGATGCAAGTTACTTCCCTAGACTACTCATCATTTGTAGGTGCAATTGGAATAGGAAGAATTGAGAGAGGGGTTGCCAAAAAGAATATGCAAACTGTTTTAGTTACTCCTGATGGCTCTAAACGTAATGTAAAAATTGTTCAGCTTTTAGGCTTTAGTGGACTTGAGAGGCATGAAGTGAATTTATCGACTGCAGGAGATATTGTTGGTGTAGTTGGCATCGAAAATATATCAATCTCTGATACGCTTTGTGATCCATCAAAGATTGAGCCTTTGCCTCCATTAAGTGTTGATGAGCCAACTGTCAGTATGGCTTTCAGAGTAAATGACTCCCCTTTTGCAGGACTTGATGGAAAATATATTACTTCTAGAAATATTAGAGAGAGGCTTGATAAAGAGCTAATTTACAACGTTGCTTTAAGAGTTGAAAATACCGATGATTCTTCTGAGTTTTTAGTCTCAGGTCGAGGTGAATTACACCTATCCATATTAATAGAAACTATGAGAAGAGAGGGCTTTGAACTCTCAGTTGGAAGGCCACAAGTGATTCTTAAAGAACTTGATGGTAAGGTGTGTGAGCCTTTTGAAGAACTTACAGTTGACGTTGAGTCAGTTCATCAAGGCTCAGTGATGGAAAAATTGGGAGAAAGGAAGGCCGAGCTCACAAATATGACGCCAGATGGAAAAGGGCGAGTAAAGCTTGACTTTATGATTCCTGCTAGGGGTTTGATTGGTTTTAGAACTGAGTTTTTAACCGCTACAACTGGAACAGGCTTAATGTACTCATCCTTTGACTCTTACAGGCCTCAAAAGGAAGGAAAGATTGGTCAAAGAACTAATGGCTCACTTATTTCAATGAACCAGGGAAAGTCAGTTGCTTATGCCATTTTTAATTTACAAAAAAGTGGAAAGTTTTTTGTGGGTCATGGAGAAGACGTCTATGAGGGTATGGTTGTTGGCATAAATTCAAGAGATAAAGACCTTGTAATCAATGTCTTGAAGGGGAAACAGCTAACAAATGTGAGAGCATCAGGAACAGATGAAGCTGTGGCGTTGATTCCAAAAATTAGTCTTGATCTTGAGCAAGCTCTCGAGTTTATTGATGATGATGAGCTGGTAGAGGTAACGCCAAGTCATATTCGAATTAGAAAAAGATTATTAACTGAGAATCAGAGAAAAAGAGCAAGAAACTCATAGATTTTTTGATAATTTTGATTGGGATATTTCATTTAATCTACATTGTTTCTTCATTTTAAAGCCTATATAATCACATCCTTATTAAAACAATAGCTTAATATGGATTCCTTTTTAGATTTTTTGGTTAGGCAGAAGAAATTTGCACTTGTCTTTTCTCTTGCCTTTATTGCTATTGGTGTTTTATCTGTCGTTGGAATGCAGCGAGACCAATTTCCAACGGTAGACTTTGAGGTGCTTAGCGTAACTACGGCTTATCCTGGAGCTTCACCTGAGGATGTAGAAAAATCCGTTACAAATGTAATTGAGGAAGAGCTGCTTAGTGTTAGCGGTATCAAAGAGATTACATCTTCTTCTCGTGAGGGTATTTCTAGCATTATTGTTACTCTGGAAGCTGATCTTAAAGATGTCACTACTACAAAAAATGATGTTCGCAATGCGGTAAATCGAGTCAAAGCCTTTCCTGAGGAAGTTACTGATCTGCCTCAAGTAGTTGATTTCAATGTTACTGAATTCCCAGTAGTAACCATTAATATTGACAGTACATCAGGGAACTTCAACCAGGCTAGACAAATTACCGATGAACTTGAGGTGGCTATATCAAGAATCAAGGGCGTAGCGTCAGTTGATAACCCAAGCTATCTTGATAGTGAAATCCAAATAAAGGTTAATCCAGATAAGCTAAATAAGTATGAAATGTCAATTAACGAAGTGATTTCAGCAATCTCAAGTAGAAATGCTCGCTTTACTGTTGGAGATAACAATCAAGAAAGTCTTGAAAAAAATATCGTGATTCTCTCTGAGTTTGAGAGCATTGAGGACATCAAGAATGTTGTCATTAAATCAAGTTTTGATGGCCCAGCCATTAGACTGGATGATATAGCAGAGGTCTTCAGAGGGCAAGAAGAAGAAACCTCAATTACTCGTGTCAATGGAACAAAGGGTTTTGTACTTCAGGTAAAAAAACAGCCACAGGCTGATATTATTAGAACTGTCAAAAGGGTTAGAGAGCGTGTTGCTGAACTGCAGAAAAATATCCCAGATGATATTAATATTTTCTACACAGATGACTCTTCAGAAGCCGTT
>CABXDP010000050.1 GCA_902511025.1 uncultured Gammaproteobacteria bacterium
AGCATGCAACAAACGTTGCAAGCAAGGCAAAGAATGTTAAGAAAGTAGTTAAGCTATTTAATTACCTTATGGCAAGGCCAGCTGCTGAAGTTGAAAGAGATACCAAAAGGAAAGAAACAGCAGAAAAAAGAGCTAAGCTAGAGGCTAAAAAGGCTGAGCTAGAGGCTAAACAAAATGAGCTAAATCAGCAACTATATGAGCTAGGGTCTGATTAATTTTTTTACTGGTGCGAATGTAAAACGGTGTTGCCCTTTAATTGGGCCAAAATTTGCAAGCGCTTCAAGGTGCGCCTTTGTTCCGTATCCCTTATGTTTTGAAAAACCGTATTCGGGGTATTCCTGGTCAAGTGCTATCATTTGTCTATCTCTTGTAACCTTTGCAATAATTGAGGCGGCTGATATGATCGGCTCTGATAAGTCGCCCTTTACAATTGCCCTACAGTTTTCTATATCGGGACATCTGTTTCCATCAATAAGCACACTAATTGTTTGATTATTGTCGCCTATAAGAAGCATTAATTGCTCTACTGCTTTTTTCATGGCCAGCATTGTAGCCTCTAAAATGTTAATTTGATCGATTTCATTGCTATTAGATTGAGCAAAAGACCAGTAGCACTCACTAGTAATTTGTTTATAGAGTGCTTCTCTTTTTTTTTCCGACAGTTTTTTGGAGTCAGTAAGTCCATCAATTCTATAGCCTGGTGGAAAAGCGACTGCTGCTGCAACCACGCTACCAACCAATGGGCCTCTTCCTGCCTCATCGACTCCAATAACTAGCATTCTTTATTCATGCTGAAGTCCCTTAAAACCAATATCGGTTCTGGAATAACTTCCTCTCCACTTGACTTCATTGACAAGCTTATATGCCCTGCCTTGAGCATCTTTCAAATCTTTTCCAAGAGCTGTAGCACACAATACTCGCCCTCCATTGCTGAGTATTTTGTTATTATAAAGCACAGTTCCCGCATGAAATACTTTTGCGCTTGACGAGCTTTCAGGCAAACGAATTATGTCGCCCTTTTGATAGGAATATGGGTAGCCCTTAGCAGCCATAACCACGCCCAAAGATGATCGGCTATCCCATTCGGCAGTTGCATTAGCCAGAGAGCCATTCGCGCCTAAAAGACACAAGTTTGCTAAGTTTGATTGGAGCCGCATCATAATTGGCTGAGTCTCTGGATCTCCAAACCTGCAGTTATACTCAAGAACCTTAACATTTTCATTCTGATCAATCATCAGTCCCGCATACAAAAAACCTGTGTACGGCATCCCTTCACTTTTCATGGCGTCAACGGTGGGCCCTATAACCTTTTCCATGGCGTTTTTATAAACCAAATCAGTAACAACTGGCGCTGGTGAATAAGCTCCCATTCCGCCCGTATTTGGACCCTTGTCTCCATTATCTCTTGCTTTATGGTCCTGCGATGTAGCCATAGGAAGTATGTTGTTGCCATCAACCATCACTATGAAACTTGCCTCTTCTCCCTCTAAAAACTCTTCAATGACAACTCTTGATCCTGCCTCACCAAATCTGTTTCCCTCAAGCATATCATTAATTGCATCAGTTGCTTCTTCTAGTGAATGAGCAATAATTACGCCTTTTCCAGCAGCAAGGCCATCAGCCTTAATTACAATAGGTGCTCCTTTTTCTTTGACATAATCTATTGCTGGCTTAGTTTCAGTAAAAGCTTGATAGTAGGCAGTCGGTATATCATTTCTATCTAAAAAATCCTTACAGAATACTTTTGAGCCCTCAAGTTGAGAGGCCTTCTTGGACGGTCCAAAGATAGCAAGGTCTTCGTATTTAAACTCATCAACAATCCCAAGAACTAGTGGAGCCTCTGGCCCAACTATAGTAATATCTATTAACTCCTCTTTCACAAAAGAAATAAGTCCAGGAATATTTTCAGAGTCGATACTGATGTTAGAGATTTTTTTCTCAAGAGCAGTCCCTGCATTGCCGGGGGCCACAAAAACATGCTTTACCTCATTAAATTGAGAACATTGCCAGGCAATAGCATGCTCTCTTCCTCCAGAACCAATAACTAAAACTTTCATTATCTTCCTATATAAATTAAAAACAAACTTTAATTAAATAGCCTCTTTGGCAAAACCTCAGAAGAGCTATTACATTCTCCAATCCCAACAAACCTCCTATTAGCATCATAAAGTTTAACTTTTTGAGGGCTATTTAGCTCACTACATTTTATTCTTCGACCAAACTTGATGTCACTGGACTGATCATAGTCTAAATAAATCGACTTCAAATTTGGAACCATTTCATCCGATCCAATGAGAAGATCATCTAACTCATCTATGCTCATTTCTCTGAGATCTTTAAATGTTTTACTTTGGTCAATAATTAAGTGTGCAAAACCTATCCTTCTTAACTCGATTACATGGCCGCCGCAATATAGATGTTTGCCGATATCTTCTATTAAAGTTCTAATATAGGTCCCTTTGGAGCAAGATACTTCAAGCGTTAAGACATCATCTTCTATGCTAATAAACTGTATCTCATGAATACTAACTTCTCTGGGCTTTCTCTCAACTTCTATCCCTTTTCGTGCAAGCTTATATAGGGGTGTGCCATTTTTCTTAAGGGCAGAGAACATGGGAGGAATCTGACTTATAACACCGTCAAAGCGCTTTAAAGTATCTTTGATAAGAGCCTCATCTATCCCCTTTGTGGAGCCATATTTACTGATCCGGCCCTCTGAGTCCCCGGTATCACTTATTTCGCCTAGTTTGCCCTTTACAAAGTACCTCTTGTCATCCTCAAGTAAGAATTGGGCTACTTTAGTGGATTGGCCTAGGCAGATTGGAAGAAGACCACTCGCTAGTGGATCAAGACTTCCAGTGTGTCCTGCCTTATTAGCTCCAAATAAACGCTTAATTTCTTGCAAAGCACTATTTGAACTCTGCCCAGATGCTTTATCTAAAATCAAAACTCCATCAATATCTCTACCTTTTTTGTTTCGTTTAGACATAGACTATGAATTCACAATTTACTTAATAGGTCA
>CABXDP010000051.1 GCA_902511025.1 uncultured Gammaproteobacteria bacterium
CCACACTCACTCAGGCATGCCTTTGCTACCCACCTTGTTCAAAAAGGAGCTGACTTGCGCTCAGTTCAACTGATGCTTGGTCACAGTGATATCTCAAGCACTCAGCTCTATACCCATATTCAGAATGCGCATCTCAAAACTCAACATCAGAAGCATCACCCTAGAGGGTAGAAAAAATTCTCAAGTTGAATCTAAGTTATCAACCTTATACAGTAATGGCCTTGTAAGAGCCCTTAAAGACTTTTTTGGTTTTCTATTGTGATCAAAGTTATCGTCAGATAAAAATTCCTTAAAACAACCTTCAAGCCCTTTCCATTCTTTATCAATCATTGCAAACCAAGCAGTATTACGATTTCTTCCCTGGACAATGGCCATCTGTCTAAAGACTCCTTCGTAAGAAAAACCAAGTCTTTGTGCTGCACTTCGAGATCTTAAATTTAGAGCATTGCATTTCCATTAATATCTCCTATATCCATTATCAAAGGCCCACTTCATCATAAGAAACATAGCTTCAGTTGCCTCTGTTGTTCTTTGTAAAAGTGGTGAATAATTGATGTGCCCAACCTCTATTGACCCATCTTTAGGATTAATTCTCAAATAGTTAGCTATACCTATCGCCTTTTTTAGTTTTTTACTAATAATTGCAAAAAAGACCTGGTCCTCTTTACCCTCAAAGGACTTTATCCATTGAGAATATGTATCAACACTCTCAAATGGTCCATAGGGCAGATATGTCCAGTTAACACCCTCTGTATCGATTGAGTTTGAATGAAAAAGTTCATTTGCAAACTGATTTGCAATTAGTGGCTTTTAGCTGACTAAACTCCCTTCAATAGAAATACCTTTAGGATGAGGGGGGACTCGAAAATCACTTATTAGCTCACCTTGTTTCATTTTATAAGGTCCAGAAAAAATTAAAGATGATTAGATTCTAAATAATAATTAGTTGAAATATTTAATAATTTAGAACCAATTATTGGATAACTGGTATGCCAGAATTAATGCATTTACAGAAGAGTCAATTTATTTGCATCTGGTAAGTGACAAAATCAATTGGCTCTGAAATCTGGTCATACACTTTTCGAGCTCTTAAGTTATTGGTAGCTGTTATCCAACGAACATAAGGCCAATCATTTTTTACTGCTTGTAATTTAAGCTCTTTAAATAATAGTTGAACAGCTCCAGTTCCCCTAAAATCTGGGTGCACGAAGAGATCATCCAGGAAACCAACAAGTTTTCCTCTCAGTGGTGAAGGCATTTCTCTGTAATGCATAAATCCAATTAACTCATTTTCGCTAGATTTTACTCCTATAGAATAAAACTTTACTTCAGGGCTATGTATCCATGACCAAACAGTATCAAGAATATCTTGGTTCATTTTCATTTCATAGAACTCTGCATAGCCATTATAAAGCTGTGTCCATTTGTCTTTATCATTTAGATTTAACGCAGCAACCTTCATATAAATGGCTATTTTAATTGATTAAATACATCTTCAAGTCTCTGGACTGCTGAGTCAACATCCTTGAGCTTGTCTAGACCAAAAAGCCCAAGACGAAATGTTTGATAGTCCTCTCCTTCATCGCATTGAAGCGGAACACCAGCAGCAATTTGCATACCTAAATCTTTAAACTTAGATCCATTATGTAAACCCTTGTCTGAGGTGTAACTGACAACGACTCCTGGAGCTAAAAAGCCATCTGCAGCAACGCTGATAAAACCATGTTTTTTTAGCAAGGACCTAACCCTATCTCCAAGTTCTTGTTGTTTATCTCTGGCTTTATCAAAACCAAACTCAGCCGTTTCATTTATGGTGTCTCTGAAGTGTTTGATTGCGTCTGTCGGCATAGTAGCATGATAGGCGTGCCCACCATTTTCATAAGCCTGCATCATTTGAAGCCATTTTTGAAGATCACATGAGAAGCTTGTGCTTTGAGTTTCGTGTATCCTCTCAGAAGCATTTGAAGATAACATAACCATGCCAAATGCTGGAGATGCGCTCCAGCCTTTTTGCGGCGCACTAACCAAAATATCGACACCGCATTTCTGCATATCAACCCAAATGGCGCCAGATGCAATACAATCCAATACAAACATTCCTCCAACAGAATGGACCGCCTCAGAGACAGCCTTTATATATTCATCAGGAAGAATGATGCCTGCTGATGTTTCAACATGAGGTGCAAAAACTATGGCTGGCTTTTCGGATTTAATTTTATGAACAACTTCATCAATATCTACTGGAGAAAATGGCTCTTGACTACCAGGATTTTTACGAGTTGCTTTCATAACAGTTAATTTTGATGGAATTTTTCCAACCTCTAAAATTTGAGACCAACGATAACTGAACCAACCATTTCTTATGACTAAGCAATCTTTATCATTAGCAAATTGCCTAGCAACAGCTTCCATGCCATAGGTACCACCACCAGGCACAAGAACTACCGATTCTGCGTTATAAACTGTTTTAAGCGATGATGAGACGTCATTCATTGCTTGCTGAAATGAGCTAGACATGTGGTTGAGTGATCTATCTGTATAGACTACTGAATACTCCAGAAGTCCATCTGGATCAATATTGGGTAATAAGCCGGGCATTCTTATTTTCCATTAATAAAAAAATTACAATTCTACACAGAATTAAAAAATGAAGACAAAGAAAAAAATTAAAAAATACTAGCTGTATTTGAATTATGCTACAGGTATTGGACTTCAAGAATTTCGTATCTTATGTCGCCTTTGGGTGCATTTACAGTGACCTCATCGCCTTC
>CABXDP010000052.1 GCA_902511025.1 uncultured Gammaproteobacteria bacterium
CCCTAATTTGATTTGGATCAACTTTTGATTGCTTAATAGCACTCCTACAGCCCTCAAGAGTTGAAGTCCAAATCTCCTCGGGGTCATGCTCTACCCAACCAGAATCTGGGAAAAACTGTGTAAACTCATTCTGACCTATTGAAATAATTTCATAATTTTCATCAAATATAACACCTCTTGATGAGGTTGTACCTTGGTCAATCGATAGAATATATTGTTTATTTTTTGCCATCTTTTTCTCTTTCTGGTTTGAGTAATATTTAAGTTTAAAAACGAATTTCAAACTATTAGTAGAATGCTCCATTATAGGAAACTTAGATAAAAAAATTATAGGAATTTCAATACTATTACGTAATTAAATTCGTTAAGTATTAAAGTGTAAAATATACATATTCTTATTCAGGAGTAACGTTATGGGTATGCCAGGACCATTTGAACTAATTATTATCCTTGTGATTGTGCTTTTAATATTCGGTGGCAAAAGACTTAAAAATATTGGCAACGATCTTGGAGGCGCAATCAAAGGCTTCAGGTCTTCGATGAAAGAATCAGAATCCAAAGAAAAGGATGAAGTCATTGAGGCTAAAGTTGAGGCTGATGACGAAACAAATAAAAAATAGCTTTAATTTCTAATTACTCAATTTTATGTTTGATTTTGGCTTCTGGGAAATTGCCATTGTTGGCATCATCACCCTTATTGTCGTTGGTCCAGAGAAGATGCCATCGCTTGCAAGAAAGGCAGGACTATACTTTGGTAAGCTCAATAGATTTTTCAATAAAGTAAAGTCAGACATTAATGAAGAGTTAAGAATGGACGAAATAAAAGATCAAATGTCCATGGATGAGGAAAAAATTATAATCTCTGAAGTTACAGAAGATATTCAGTCCAGCTTAGATTCTCTTAAAGAAGCAAATATTCTTTCTGACAAGAAGACAAAATAACCAATGACTGATCAAAAGTATTCAATGGAGAAACTTCCTTTAGTTCAACATCTGATTGAGCTTAGACGATCTCTGCTTCGCTCTGTCATTGCAATTACTATCTTTTTTGTTGTTCTGTTTCCTTTTGCTGATGAAATCTATAATTTCATAGCAGACCCTATTGTTCAAGCAATACCTGGATCAAATCTGATTGCTATAGGCGTCATCTCTCCCTTTCTGACGCCTCTAAAAATGTCCTTAATCCTAGCTATCTATATAGCTATGCCATATCTTCTCTATCAGTTATGGATGTTTATAGCGCCTGCCCTTTATCGGCATGAAAAAAGATTGATACTACCCCTTGTTGTTTCTTCAACGCTTTTGTTTTATGCTGGAATAGTATTTTCCTTCTATATAGTTTTTCCAGTAATCTTTGGATTTCTAGCTGGAGTAGGACCTGACTCGGTTAACTTTGCCCCTGATATACAGTACTATTTAGATTTTATACTGAAAGTGTCCTTTGCTTTTGGGGTAGCTTTTGAGGTTCCGGTTGTTACAATTCTTTTAATCATTTTTGGAGTGACAACCCCACAAAAACTTAAGAAAAATCGATCTTATATTATTATTGGATCTTTTGTTATTGGTATGATTCTTACCCCTCCAGATGTCATATCACAATTTTTAATAGCAATACCCATTTGGCTTTTGTTTGAGGTGGGTTTAATATTTTCTTCGTTTTTTAAAGTTCGTGAGAATGACAAGCAAAGAAGCTCAAATAGCTCTGAAAATGATTGGACATCCAAGTCTCATAAAGACATGATGGATAAGGTAGAGAAAGAAATGAATGACAATGTTACAAGGCATGACAAAAAGAAATAATCTAAAAAATTGATACAAAATAATCTCTAATCTAAAGATAATTCCAGAACAAAAAAAACGCGCCACTAAGGCGCGTTTTTAGTATTAATCGATGGATTTTAGTTTGGATATTGACTATCAATACCTTCAACATAGAAATCCATTGTTAGTAGATCAGGGAAGTTAGGTGGCGTTTCACCTTCTGCTAACCATGGGCTACCGTCTTGCTTATTGATTGGACCTGTAAATGGATGAATTGCTCCCATTGATAAATCAATAATTGCTTGCATTGCCTCATTCTTAACCTCAGTAGGCATATTATTGTTCATTGGCGCAAACTTAACCATGCCTTGCTGAACACCTGCAAAGGTATCAGAAGAAGTCCAAGTTCCATCTCTTACTGCAGCAATTCTGTCTACATAGTAAGGACCCCAATCATTAATAATTCCAGTTAACTGAGCATTTGGACCCCATTCACGCATGTTAGAAGCCTGTCCAAATGCATGAACACCCTTCTCTTCAGCAACTGTCATTGCTGCGGTAGAGTCAGTATGTTGCAT
>CABXDP010000053.1 GCA_902511025.1 uncultured Gammaproteobacteria bacterium
ATGAGGGTATATCAACTAGATTGTGTGTTTATGCAGGTCAACTCATTGCTGATCAAGTAAGTGAAAAGTCAGCCTGTAAAATAGCCATGGTGAATCCGATTACTGATGATTTAGATATTGTTGACACTTTAAATGCTGCAATAGATACATTTTTTGAGTAATCTTTTGCTATGACTTCTGTCCAGCTTTCAGATTTCGAGGATAAATTTAAAAATCCTTCTGATATTCTCCATGATGCCCTAAATGGTTGCTTTTTAGAGGCTTCAAAAGTTATGACTCCAAATGGACTGAAGGTCTATTTAGATGGTGCTGGTGCACTTCATGCAATGGGAAAAGGGGAAGATATGGTGATCTCTTTCCTAGAAGAAACGCCAATGGTCGTAAAGGAGGTTGGTGAATCCATTATTGGAGAAATTATCTTCTCAATAATGAAGATGTCATCACAGACATCGGCAGCAGTAATAGTCTTAATGATTTCAAGCCTTCCTAATGTTGCAAGGCGAATGAGTGATTTTGATTTATTGAAAGGATATCTTAGGTTATTGGAAAGAATGATTGCTCTTGCCCCCAGAGGTATGAGACCAATGCTTAGTAATATCGATCTATTAACTAGTAAGCTTACTTTGGGTGGTTTAAGGCGATGGGTATTATATGGTGCTGAAACATTTAATCGTGATTTTAAAGCGCAGATTGCCTATTTTGAATTAAGTAGTGCGGAATCATTGCAGATTATTGAACAAGAGAGGAGAGGTACCTTATTTATTGATAATCAAAGAAAATTGCAGTTCTATCTTAGGGCGTTTTATAACCGTGATTTTTTTCTTCGTCCCACTGCTGGTGACTATGAAACAAAAAAAGGGTTAAAGCCTTATATTGAGTATGGCGTTATGCATATACCTGATGCCTATGATGACTATCAACATGCTTCTGGAAAAATTGTTTCAGGTATTGATTGTTACAGGGCTGTCTGCTCTCATGCAGCAGCTCATATTATGGAGACTGAGTCTGCTTTTAAGGGTGATTCATTAAACCCCTTGCAGGTTGCCTGTGTCTCTCTTATTGAAGACTTAAGGGTCGAACTCAAAACGATTAAAAAGTTTCCAGGTATGAAGAAAATTTGGATTGCACTTCATCCAGAAGATGACGATCTCAAAGATTTAAATCCATTTATATCTGATTTAGTCGATTTTTCCAGAGCTGCACTTGACACAAACTATATTGCTAAACAGCGGTTCAATTTGGAGTTTTTAAAGCTATTTAATGAGAAGGTGATAGAGTCTGGTGATTCTTCTGAAGTGAGTTTTGACCTAGGTATGCAATATTATGAGTTAATCAAATCTGAAATAGATGTCAAAATTAGCGCTTCTGCTCTTGTAGCTGCCCCAATACCATACAGAGATGATAATCGATATATTTGGGATTATCAGGAGCTAGATTGGATTTCTGAAGGAAATGACTATGTTCCTGCAAGTCAAAGGCAGGTTCGCCGAAAAGCAAATATTATGGAAATGTATAACGAGCTAGATGTTGAGACAGCTGGCGATGATGCTCAAGAAATATGGACTCTTGAGACTGAGTATTTTCCTGATGAGCTTGATGGTGCTAGTCTTAATGAAATCGAAGGCAAAGAACCAGTAAGTGAGCCTTTTCACTACAATGAGTGGGACTATCAATTACAGTTGTATCGTCCAAATTGGGCAACCTTATACGAAAGAAGGCTAAGAAAAGGTAACTTTGAGACAGTTAATAAAATTTTGAAAGAGCATAAGCCAATTGCAAATCAACTCAAAAATGCGATTGACCAAATGCAGCCTCAAGGTTTGGTTAAATTAAAGAAGCAACAGGAGGGCAGTGAACTTGATATAGATTCAAGCGTTTCAGCTCTAGCAGATATAAGGTCTGGCTTAACTCCGTCAGATAGGATTTATGTAAAAAAAGTTCAACATATACGAGATGTTTCAGTAAACCTTCTTATGGACTTATCAGAATCGACAAATGATATGGTTGTTGGCAGTGACAAAACTATCTTAGAGTTGATGAAAGAAGCTACAGCACTCTTATCGTGGGCAATCGATAAAATTGGAGACAAACTTACAATAACTGGCTTTGCTTCAGATTCAAGGCATGATGTTCAGTACTATCGGTTTAAGCCATTTCATTAT
>CABXDP010000054.1 GCA_902511025.1 uncultured Gammaproteobacteria bacterium
TGAGTACGATGTTTTTAGAGATCAGTTTGGCCGTGATGAAAAACTCATGATTGCGGTGAAAACCAAAAATATTTTGAAACGTCATATTAACCTGCCTTACAAATTTGTAAAAAATCGTCTGCTTTAAGGGCGGCACCACCAATGAGTCCACCATCAATGTCTGCACATGAAATTAGATCAGCAGCATTGCCAGCATTCATGCTTCCACCATAAAGTATAGGTGTTTTTTGAGCAACTCTCTCACTGCTATCAGCCAAAAGTTTGCGAATAAATAAATGAACTGACTGGGCTTGTTCAGGAGAGGCTGTTAAACCTGTTCCAATCGCCCAAACTGGCTCATACGCAATAATAATACCATCAAAAGCATCTATTCCAAGAAGACTGATTACAGCATTAAGCTGCTCTGCAACCACAGCTTCAGTTCTTCCGGACTCTCTCTCTTTGAGGGACTCGCCAACACAAAGAAGCGGGGTTAGTCCAGCATCAATAGCTGCTTTTGTTTTTTCTGCAACAACTGTGCTTGTTTCACCGTAAAGACTTCTTCTCTCTGAGTGACCAACAATGACATGTTGAGCGCCGAAGTCTTTGATCATATCTGCACTGACTTCACCTGTGAACGCACCTTTTAAATTCACGTTGAGGTTTTGCGCACCAAGCATTAGATCAGAATTGATGATTAAAGACTCTACTTGAGAAAGATACGGGAAAGGAGCACAAACTATAACGTCAGAGGAAACATCACTCATTCCTGAAAGAATGCCCTCAATGAGAGAATTTACTGATTCTTTACTCGCATTCATCTTCCAGTTTCCTGCAACTATCCTTTTTCGCATCCCTTTTGGCCTTCATAAAAAGAGGGCAATGTTACTCTAAAACACATACAAAATCAATCAAGAAAGGGCTTTTAGCGCCTATTTAAGGCTTGGCATCTCTCTCATAAACATGCCTTTTTGAATGTCTGCTTCATCTGCTTCAAAATTTTGTGCTGCTAAATGCCCTAAATAAACCGCATCCGCTATAAGACCGGGGGCCTCAGCATCACCGATAATTTGAACATTGTATTGTGTTTTTCCTTCTAGATTATTTTGAACTAGGCTGTCATAAAGCGTGGTATCAGATATGCGCTCTGTCACCATAACAATTGTCTCACAAGGCAGTTCAGTAATTGAGCCTGTATAAGTGCACTCAAGCTGCGCGGTACTATTCTCTATTTTGCTAATAGACTGGTTACACATAATTTTGACTCCAGAGCTAATTAAGGCCGCTTGAACCCTTTTTTGTTCCAGGGTGGAATCGGTCCATGGAGAGACAACGCTGGCAGGCGTTACAAACACAACCTCAATATTCTTAGCAATAAGGTGGTCTGCAACCACTCCGGCTAGGTATCCCTGCTCATCATCATAGATGACGATTGGGCCCTTTATGTCTTTATAGTTTTGAACGGCCTCCTCTGGAGAATAGACTGTAATGGTCTCAAGGCCTGAGATAGGCTTTCTTCTGCTTCTTCCAATTCCATCTTTTCGCCAACTTGAGCCAGTAGCCAAAAATATGTTGTTGATACCAAGCTCATCAATGTGTTCTGCTTCCAACCTACTCTCTTTATAAACCTCTATATTACTTTTCTGAAGAATCTCATGAACCCTATTATCAACCACTCTTTTCCATGCAGAAAGGCCTCTAAGGCTAGACTCAAACAAAACTCTACCGCCCAGCTCGTTTTCAGACTCTGCCAAAATAACTTGATATCCACGCCTGGCTAACTGAACTGTGCACTCTAAACCTGACGGCCCTGAACCGACAACAAGAGCCCTCTGATCTGTAATTTTAGGTTTAATGTATTCTGGATCCCAGCCTCTTCTCCACTCCTCTCCCATAGTGGGGTTTTGCGTGCAGCGAATCGGAACCGTAAAGTTATCACTCGACACGCAGATATTACAACCAATACACTCTTTGATTTGGTCTGTCTTTTGTTCTTTAATTTTATTTGGCAAATAAGGATCTGCTATAGAGGGCCTAGCCGCGCCAATTAAATCTAAAGCTCCGCCCTCAACTAGCTTAACCATGAGATCTGGAGAGGTCAGCCTCCCAACTCCAACTACAGGCTTGGTGGTAATAC